>JBARRE010000120.1:0-20124 GCA_049644065.1 Sedimentisphaerales bacterium
TTACGGCGACGGCGAGCAGAGTCGTGATTTTACGTATATAGACAACGTTGTCGACGCCAACTTACTGGCCGCACGAGCCAAACGCACTAAAGGCGAAGTCATAAATATCGCCTGCGGTCAGGCTGTCACGGTCAATGAAATCATAGATATGATAAACAAACTGCTCGGTAAGAACGTAAAGCCCCAATACACTCCTCCTCGCCCCGGCGACGTAAAACACTCCCTCGCCGACATTACCGCCGCCCAAAAACTAATAAACTTCAAACCATCGGTTTCTTTTCAAGTAGGCCTGAAAAAAGCAATAGACTGGTATCGTGACAATCTTTTATGATTTGTTTAGTGCCATTATATATATCCTTAGGCCATAAGTTGCTATCGTTATTTTAAAGTTAGTCTGGTGATGACAATATTGGGAATTTTTATTCTCATCGTTGGTATCTTAGTAGCCCTTTGAATTGCTCGGATTGTCTGGTAGTTAAGTTGTTGCCATTACTCGCTTGTGTGAAGTGCTCATTAGAAGAAGATAGTGACCCTACTTTAACTGTTTCTGCAGTTCCGCAGTATTTTGGATTAAATTTTCTTGGTTTATTTGTTTAATTGTTCGCCTTCTAATCGGGCGACAACTGCGGCTCCGCAGGCGTCTCCCCATACGTTAACTGCCGTTCGGAGCATATCCAGTATTCTGTCCACGGCTAAAATCATCCCAATGCCTTCGAGCGGCAGATTCACGGCCTTTAGCACAATTACCATAGTGACAAGTCCGGCGCCGGGGATGGCGGCGGCCCCTATCGATGCAAGCGTTGCCGTGAGCATGATGATTAGCTGCTGGCCTATACTGAGGTCGATTCCGTATGCCTGGGCGATAAACATCGCGGCGACCGCCTCGTACAAAGCCGTGCCGTCCATATTCACCGTAGCTCCCAACGGCAGCACAAAGCTCGTTACCTTATTGGATATGCCGGTGTTTTCCTGCAGGCAATCCATTGTAATCGGCAGCGTCGCTGCGCTGCTGGCCGTGCTGAAAGCAGTAGCCACGGCACTGAAAACATCCCTGATAAATTTCAAAGGCGAATATTTACCGAGAATCTTCAATAAAATCGGCAGCGTTATGCAGGCGTGGATGGCCAGGCCCAGAACCACCGTGGCCATATACACTATCAGAGGCTTGATGACGGACAATCCCATCGAGCCGATTGTATGAGCCATCAAGGCAAACACTCCGAAAGGCGCCAAGCGCATAATCCAATCGGTTATTTTCATCATAACCGTATTGAAGGCTTCGAATAGACTAACTAAAGGCCTGCCTTTTTCTCCGATGCTGCTGATAGCAACGCCCAGGAGCAGAGAAAAGAATATGACTGACAGCACCTTATCCCTTGCCATGGCATCGAACAGATTCGCCGGAATGATGTCCATGATAATCGACACCACTGAAGGCACTTCTCTGCCGGACAGATCAACTGCTGTCTCAGCCCCCATGTCCACGCCGATCCCGGGCTTCATCAGATTGACCAGGACAAGGCCGACGCTCACCGCCAGCGTCGTCGTAGCTACATAATAAATAAACGTCTTTAGGCCGATCCTGCCCAATTTACGAATGTTACCGATACTCACAATGCCGGCTACCATCGACGCCATAATCAAAGGTATGATAATCGCTTTGAGCAGCCGGATGAATATGTCCCCCACAATCTTTATGTGGACGGCTTTTTCCCCCAGCAGAATTCCAACCACAATCCCCAGGATGATGGCAATAAGAATTTGAGTGTGAACCTTTAGCTTCAAGTGCAACCTCTCTATTACAGTTGCTTTTTCAGTTCCCGGGCGTTTTGGATTAATTCATCCCGGCTGATCTGCCGCCTGGGCGAAAGCTCGAACGTCCATTCGTATGAATCTACGATTCTGTTCGGATTGACTATCTGGGCGAAGAAGTCAAATGGGAAATGATCGTACCAGGGGCCTTTCAGATATCGATGAGTATTCAAAGTCTCGTAGCCTTCCTTCCTAATCCTGACGCAATAATCGCCATACCATTTGAAATTGACTGAAACGGGAGACTCGCCGATTTCCTCATCGTTTAGTGCGACTACCGCCCCCTGTGGCTTGGTATTGATTGTCAGGCGGCGTTCGACACATCCGGTAAGAACTGTAAGCACAAGCAGGCTAAAGACCGGCACTACCAATAAATTGTGTTTTCTCATAACGTCTGTCCTTAGTATTATTTGCAGGAACTTTATTGCCCCATTATAAGGAAAAATCGAAAACATAAAAGCCCAAAGATTGCCGGTCTGTATTTCAATCAGCCGGAACGCACCGGCCTTCGGCCCAGGTGCGTAGACTTTCTACTTTTTCAGCCATTGTTACCGATAAAGGTGGTGAAGTTTGCAACGCTGAAAGAATCAAATTTGTTTTCAGGTCTGTATTCTTCGCAAACGCTTCGTGCAGAGCAGACAGCAAGGCTTGCTCTATTTCAGCGCCGCTGTAACCTTCGGATACCTCAGCCAATGCGTCCAGGTTAAATTGCTCGGGATCCCGGCGGCGTTTCCTTAGATGGATTTCAAATATCTTCTTCCGCGTATCCTTTTGAGGTAAATCGACAAAGAATATCTCATCGAATCGCCCTTTGCGAAGCAGTTCCGGAGGCAAGGCCTCAATGTCATTGGCAGTAGCAATAAGAAAGACCGGTGCTTCATGGTCCTGCATCCAGGTCAGTAGTGTACCGAACATCCTCTTTGATAAACCGCCGTCAGTGCTTTGGCTGGCTGCGGAAGCAAAGCCTTTTTCGATCTCATCTATCCATAAGATTACAGGTGACATCATCTCAATTTGTCGTAGTGCCTGCCGGAGATTACGTTCGGACTCACCGATGAAGCTATTGTATAGCACGCCGGGGTCTAATCTCAGAAGCGGTTGTTTCCAGGCTGTTGCAACAGCTTGTGCGCAGAGGCTTTTACCGGCCCCCTGAACGCCGAGCATAAGCATACCTCTGGGCGATTCGATGCCGAAATCCTCTGCCTTCTGACTGAATGCATTTTTACGATGTTCGAGCCATTTCTTCAGCCGCCTCATGCCGCCGATTTCACTCAGATCGAGAGGTGTTTGGATGTATTCGAGTAAACCACCACGTTGGAGCATCCGCCGCTTGCTTGCAATGACGAGATTTACATCATTTACGTCAAAGCGTCTATCGTCGGCAACGGTATCAATAATGACACGTTCAACCTGTCGGCGCGTCAGCCCACGGAGATTTCGAACGATTATGTCCATACTCCTTTTGGTAATGCCGCTTTCGATAGGTTTCTTGCGGTGAAATAGCCGCAGCGTTTTGCGAATAATATCCTGCAGTTCCTCTTGGTCCGGAAAAGAAATTTCAAAAGGCCTCGCATAGGCTTTTGCAACCTCGGGCAGCTTGTCCTCACTGTCAATCATGACGAGGGTGTTGGCTTTTTTCTCGAAACAGTCAATAAGGTCGCGTATGGCCCGCAATGCCAGGCCGCCTTTGAGATGTTCGGCGATGTCAAGAGTCACACAGATAGAGCCATCCTTTGTGTCTGCAAAGTAATTAAGTCCGGAAACAGGTGTTTCAGTATCAGCCACAAAAGGACTTTCGGCCAAGAAGCCGCCTCTGACGCCTCCGCTAACAGACCATATAAACATATCGCGCTTTAGATCAAGTGCTACGCGGCGTATTATGTCCAGGGCGCAGCGTTCTTCATATGTCACAATGGATATGCAGGAATCGCCGCCCTTGATAAGCTTCTTAAATTGTTCGATATCGTCCATTGGACTCTTGGCCCTTATTTATTTCGCGCACTCAAGGAATTACTTTTTCGGACCCAGCAGTTCGATAATATTGCCATCTGGATCTTTCACCAGAGTCAGATAGTAATTGCCTGCGCCCAGTTGGTAAGGCTCTTTGACGGGAACCACGCCCGCTTTTTTAGCTCGCTCCAATGCTGCTGTCATATCGGAGACGGATATCGTAAGGTAACTGAATCCCAGGCTTGAGTGGATGAATTTGTTGTCGATTTTTTTCCCGGGCGCTTCGGGAAATTCCATGATCTTGATTCTGGTAGCGTTTGGTTCGTCACCCAGCACCAGCACCCTTACGCTGAAAGCCTGATAATCGCTCAGGCCGGCATCTCCTCCCATCTCCTTCGAGACGTCAAAACCCGTCAACTCGGTGAATCCGATGGCGTTCTTGTAAAACTGCGCCGCTTTTTCCACGTTGCTTACCACGATACCGACGTCGATCGTTGTCCTTGGAAAGTCACCTTTTGTCCCGCCTGTGCCGGCAGCGCCGGCAAGTAATACGCTTACCACCAGGCAAAAAACCACCAGAACGATCAAATTGCATTTCTTCATAACAGTTCTCCTTAAATTACTTAACATGGATTGATTGTCCCTCATTATAAAGAAAAAGTGGAAAGATAAAAGCCCAAAAATACCTTATAAATCTTTTTATACCGGTGGATCTCGATTTTGGCCGGCTAAATAGCTTGAAATACTTTGCGGTGAGATTATAATCATGCCCTGAGCTTGTCGAACGGGTCAGACGCCGGATTGGCATCGATATCGATAAACTGCGGGTCAATAGATGAGAAATGGATTTCAACGAATTAATTGCATCCTGCATTTCGTTGGGGGTCTGCTGGAAATATTGGGGCTGGTTCTTTTGCTTCCGTTGGCTGTTGTTCTCATCTACTGGGGACAAATGGGTGACGGCTGGATTACCGCTACTGCTTTTGTTGTTGCGGCCCTGATCTCGTTTTCTCTTGGGTTGGTGCTGCGCAACAAGTTCGAGTTGGAAATGCTCGATACAACCGGATCCATGCTGATGTGCGCTCTCGGCTGGCTATTTGCTTCGGCATTGGGAGCTTTGCCTTTTGTTATTGCAATCGGTTCGAATTATCTCGATGCCTATTTTGAAGCGATGAGCGGTTTTACGACCACCGGCATTACCGTTTTTTCCGGGCTGGATAATATGCCAAGGAGTATCCTTTTCTGGAGATCGCTCATGCAGTGGCTGGGTGGCATAGGGATACTTTCCTTTTTCCTGATGGTTATTTTCCAGTCGGGCGGGTCCCACCACATGTTCGGAGCGGAGAGCCATAAGATTTCTTCGGTCAGGCCCGCGCCGGGATTATTCCACACTCTTCGGATACTCTGGGCAATATATGCGATGTTTACGGTGTTCGCAGCGGTAATTCTTGCGATCGAAAAGATGCCGATTTTTGACGCCGTCTGTCACGCCCTGACCACCTTGTCCACGGGCGGTTTTTCGCCGCATGACAGCAGCATCGCATTTTACCGCCTGACAAACCACCCCAACTATCGGCTGATCGAATATACCCTCATATTTTTGATGATGCTTGGCGGCATCAACTTTCTCGTGCATTACCGTGTTTTGACGAGAGACTTCAAAGCCCTCTGGGACAATACCGAAATTCGCTACTGGTGGCGGTTCATCGCTGGTTTTACGGCTGTCATAATCATCGATCATCTCTATAAGTCCGGGGCTTTCACTGCTCTGTTTAGAGACGGCACGGCGATTAATTTTGGCGAATTTGAGCGCACATTCCGGCACAGTTTATTCCAGGTCGTGTCGATCCTCACATCGACCGGCTTCGTAGCCAGGGATATCGGCTCGGATTTCTTCGGTGCGCTGTCTAAGCAACTGTTCCTGGCTATGATGGTAATCGGCGGCTGCGTCGGCTCGACTTCGGGAGGTTTCAAGATACTGAGGATCGCCATACTCAACCGGCTGCTCTTCCGCGAGCTTCTCAAGTTGAGAATTTCCAGCAGGGCATCCTCGGGGGTGGTGATCGACAAAAAAATCGTGCCTGATGATGAAGTGGACCGTGTAGCCGCTTTGTTCTTCACATGGATGGCGCTGATCATGGTTGGCGGCGGGATTACCGCTCTTTTTTCAAATCTGAGTCCATGGGAATCTTTCTCGGGGATGTTTTCCGCTGTGGGAAATATCGGGCCTTGTTATATATCGGTGGGAGAAATGAGGACAATTCACCCTGTTGTGAAACTGACTTATATTTTCGGCATGCTGGCGGGAAGACTGGAGATCTTGCCGGTGTTGCTTTTGTTTTCCAGAAAGGCCTGGAGATAACTCAAAACTCAAAATTCAAAACTCAAAACTTAAAGTTTGGAGGTAGCAAAATGTACGTTGTGGTTGCCGGCGGCGGAATGGTAGGTGGCGGGCTCGTTCGGAGCCTGTTGGATAATAAGCATGATGTAGTATTAATCGAGCAGCATAAGGAACTTTGCGACAAGCTCTATGCCGAGACCGGGGTCGTTGCGATTACCGGAAGCGCCACGAGCATTCAGGCTTTGAACGAGGCCGGCATAAGAAAGGCCGACGTCGTCGTCGCTGCAACAGGCAGCGATGCGGACAATCTCGCCTGCGCTATATTGGCCAAGAGTTTCGACGTGACCAGGGTTATCGTCAGGATGAGGGACCCGGCGTATAAGAATGCCTATATCGTTGCGGGTGTCAGCTCGATTGTTCGCGTGACCGACTTAATGGTCAACCAGATTATAATGGATATCGAGAATCCCGAGGTGCGAAGAATCACAACGATAGGGGGCGGCAAGGCGGACATCTTCATGGTTACTGTGCCTGATGGAGCAAAAGTCGCCGGCAAGAGCGTCCAGAATATTGTCGAAAGCCGCCATTTCCCGTCCGAGTGCACCTTCGTCGCTGTCTACGATCAGAAGACGGAGCTATTCTCCATACCCAGAGGCAAGCAGTTAATCAATGAGGGCAACGAATTGTTCCTGATTTCGGCCGCGGAGAACATCAAGAAAGCGGCGGATTTCCTGACCGCTAAAACGAGACACTAACGCCGCTTCCACCGCTTACAGTTTTGAGTGCTTAGTTTTGGGTGTTGAGTTAGTGGGAGTTTCGAAGAGAAACTGCCTATTTGGCTGTCATTTTATCTCTTGACAGATCAAAGTCTCTTTGTATTATTTAAGATCAAGGCGGCGGTATAATGTTTTTCTGAATGACGAGAAGCTCGGGATGTTATGCGGACAACTATATAAGACGCCCAACAAGAGGGAGAACTGCCCTAAGGCGCTTCACGGAATTACTTATGAGTTTCGTCCAAAGGGGTGTTATACTGACACTCGTAGAGTTCTGGAGTCTTATACGGAAACCACATAAACATTGTTATTTGTGTCAAGGAGGAATATTACATGCATAATGCATTCATCAGTTATTCATCGAAGGATGAAGAAATAGCTATGCAGTTGCATGGCGTCTTAAAGATGGCCGGAATCGATACATTTATGGCTGCCTTATCTATAGCTCCTGGTGCGAACTGGGCGGAAGCAATCTTTGATAATCTTGCGAAAGCAAACTGGGTGTTTTTTCTAGCGACCAAGAATTCCTGTGAATCTCAAGCCGTACAGCAAGAATTGGGAGCATCTCTGGCTAGCAAAAAGTCCATTATTCCTATATTGGTTGATATCGAAGCTGAAGAATTGCCCGGTTGGGTAGACAGATACCAGGCTATAGATATCCATAAAGCACCAGAAGTCCTTCGCTCCACTATTGAAAATATCTCCGAAAAGATTAAAGTGGATAAATTCTGGTCAGGCGTGGTAATTGGTGCTTTGATTATATTCTTTATAATGGCTGTGAAAAAGTAATAACATCTGAATCCAAGGGACCTCGTACCTCGGCCCCTGATTCAGTGCGTTAGATGAAAGAAGAATGAATCCACTGGTAACAACTACGCCATCAGAACTTACAGAACAGATCCTGGAGTTCTGTCGTCAACTTGATCCTTCACAGGAAACGAGCTTTGTTCCCGTCCGGCCTGAACCCTATGCTCGGCTGACAGATTGCTTCTTCAATGTTCCTGAGAAAACCAAAAGAGATGGTGGCCGTATGCAGCTCGGCTGGATTATATGGGAGATGGAACACGTTCTTGTCGAAGCGGAATTCCATGCAGTTTGGGTTTCACATGACGGCGTCTTTGTCGATGTGACACCCAAACAAGACGGAGAGATTTCTATCTTGTTTCATCCAGATACCACGCGAAGTTACAATCGCGAACCCGTAGACAACATAAGGCGAGCCTTTCAAGATCACCCTGTGATTCATGAGTTCATCAACCTCCATCAAGAGCTTGACTTTCTCAAGAAGAAGTACATGGTCAGAAAAGCTTCCCCCGGTGGCTATCCTTTAAGGATTCCACCTTCAGGGCAACGGGCGCTGATTCGAATACAAACCCGACTGATGCAGCTTCAGCCCATGTTACTGCTTCTAAATCAAGGATCATAGAAAAATCTAACATTGGGATGGAGCAGATCCGCTAACGCGGTTCGCTCATCCATTCGTCATCCGATCTGTCTTGAGCTACGCCGGATTCGATGAGATTGAATGATATGTATGAAGTTCGCTTCTAACTACGATGAAATGCGGGAGAGGACAGGGAAAAAGGCTTTGGCATTGATTATCTTCTATCGACTATTGACTATTTTATCTGCTTTCATCTGCGGTTAATTGACATGCGTCGAGTCACGGAAATTTTCTCAGAAAGAACTTGATTTTTAGCAAAAATTTAGTATAATACCTAACAAAATGACAAATTAATCATTTTGTAAGTAAAAAGGTAAAAGGGAAAGGGCAAAATTGAGAGAAAATCTGAAGCGATGTTTATCCAAATAGTGAATCGTAAATAGAAAGCTTGTGCCCACGAAGGCGGGTATGGTAAATCCGGAGTTTCCCGGCAGGGTTATTTGAAAAAACAAAGCCAAAGCCGGCCTTCGACCGGAAATCCTAAATACTAATCTCTGAATCCTAAACAAGATGTAAAGAATGCGATTTGAAAAAACAAAGCCAATTGTATCGTTCAGCGTTCTGCGTTCAGAGTTCAGCGTCAAAATCAGGAAAAGGCTGTTTGAAAAAACAAAGCCAATTTATTTCGTATTGAGTACTGCGTGATGCGTATTGCGAAAAGGAGTTTGAAAAAACAAATCCAATTTTAGTTTTACCGCGGAGAACGCCGAGATCGCAGAGCTTTTTAAATGAAAAATACTGTCTCTGTCTTCTCGGCGGTCTTTGCGAACTCGGCGGTTAATGGAAATGTGAGATTCGATTGACAGCGAGGGGCCTTAGAGGTAAGGTATCACTTGATTCGGACTGCGGTCCTTACATTTTTGCTTTCTAATTGTTTGATGGTACTTTAGTTATGAAAATTTCATTGAATTGGTTGAGCGATTATATCAAAACGGACGACTCCGCCGAGCAAGTTGCGGAAATATTGAGCGATTCAGGCTTTCCCTGTGAGGGAATAGAAAAGCTCGATGACGATGTCGTTATCGACGTCGAGGTAACCAGCAACCGCGGCGATTGCTTAGGCTATATCGGCGTAGCACGCGAATTAGCTGCTGCGACCGGCAAGAAACTCATAATGCCGAAAATCAAGCTGGATGAGTCGGATAAGGACGTAACGGAATTTGCCGGTGTGCAGATAGATGAGCCGGACTTGTGTGGCCGATATACGGCCCGGATTATTGAGGGTCTGAAAATAGGCCCATCGCCGGAGTGGCTCCGCAAGCGGCTTGAGGCTGTTGGATTGAGGAGCGTCAACAATGTTGTCGACGCGACCAACTACGCGATGCTGGAGACGGGCCAGCCGCCGCACGCCTTCGATTATGATAAAATAGACCAGGGCAAAATCATTGTCAGAAAGGCCTTTGTCGGCGAGCGTATTGTCAGTATCGATGGCACGCAATGCGAACTCAATACGGATATGCTCGTCATTGCTGATCCCAATGGACCTGTGGGTGTTGCCGGAGTTATGGGCGGGCTGGATACTGAAGTCAGTGAGAAGACGTCGACAATTCTTCTCGAAGATGCCTACTTCGATCCCGTGAGTATCCGCACAACCTCTCGAAAGCTCGGCCTGCCTTCGGAGGCGGCGTTTCGATTCGAACGCACGGTTGATATTGAGAAAGTGGACTGGGCTTCCAAACGCACTGCACAGTTAATGATACAGGTGGGAGGGGGTAAAGTCGCTAAAGGCGTGGTTGACGTTTATCCTAAGAAAACGGAGCAGAAAAAAGTAACATTACGGCTTTCGCGCTTGAACAAATTGCTCGGCATCGAGATTTCTGCTGAGAAAGCAATGAGAATTCTCCTCGATTTGTGTTTCGCGCCCAAAGTTGAGGACGATTTAGTGACCTGCACGGTTCCGTCCTGGCGCAGCGACGTTTATCGTGAGGTTGACCTGATCGAAGAAGTCGCACGTTTGCACGGCTACAGCAAATTACCGACCGAGCGAAAGATTAGAATCGAAGTTGTGCCGGCCGATCCACGTCAGAAGTTCGCTGAATCGATCAGGGCGTACCTTAACGCCTGCGGCTTTTATGAAACGATTAACGTGGCATTTGTTAATGAATCTGTTGCCGGGCTTTTCTCGGAGGCTGGCGCTAAGCGGCATCTGGCCGTAAGAGATGAATTGAGAAAAAGTGCGAGTCTGCTTCGCCAAACTCTAATTGGCTCGCTGCTCGGTGTTTTGAAAACGAACGTTAACGCGAAGAACCTGCCGTGCAGAATCTTTGAGATTGCAGATACTTTTATGCCGACGGAAGGACAGGACAGTGAGCTGCCGATTCAGAAGACTAAGCTTGCCATGGTCTGTGACGGTGACTTCAGAGATTTGCGGGGTGTGGTAGAAGGTATGATAAATAGCATTAGCAGAGATGCACAAGTTGTTTTTGCTCCTGCGGACCTAATCTGGGCGCAGACCGGAGCTGAAATCCTGTTGAACTCTCAGCCGGTTGGTACCGCGGGAGTGGTTTCACAGGCCGTCGGGGAGAAGCTCGATTTTAAGGATATGTCACCTTGTGCCGTGGAGATGGAATTCGAGATGCTTATGTCACTTGCCGGCGGGGCGGTAAAAGTCAAACCTATTCCGAGATTCCCTGCGATACAGCGTGACCTTTCGATTATTGTTGACGAAATAATTCGCTGGGCTGATATTATCAAGGCGGTCGAAAGCAAGGCCTGCCCTGAGCTTGAAGACATCCGGTTTGTCGGCATATACCGTGGAAAAGGTATTCCCTCCGGCAACAAAAGCGTCACGCTTTCACTTCGGTTCAGAGATGAGGACGGCACATTAACCCATGAGACTGTTGACGGCTTCGAAGCCGACATTGTCCGGAGCCTGGCCGAATCCGTCGCGGCAGAATTGCGTACTGTATGAGTTGCACTGCGCTAGACCCAAAACAAGGTTTAGCAGCATGAGTTGGTGAATCCTTTAATATTCAAATTGTTGGCTGCGAGCCTTTATTAATTAGTTGCAGATAAAAGTGCGGCTAATTTGTTTTTAAGTGGAAATTGACTATAGAAAAACCGCCCACTGAGTCGAAAATCTAAATAGAGAAAATATCGAAGCTTTAATAATCGCTTGGAATTTTCTGGTATTTTATTGACTTTCGTCTTGGGATTTGGTATAAATACTGTTGCGGGCTAACCCCTGCGGTGCTCGTATAGAAAGACTGGATTTGAAAGAACCGATACCCGTACTCAGGGAAATCAGGCCTTGATGGATCGGAAAAGCCTACTCGATAGGACTTTCGGACACAAGTAACGATTACCCACTTGGAAGTAATGGGTTCTTTTCAAACGCTTTCTTACGGCACTCGTGGAGGAGGGCCACGCAACTTATAAAAGGCCTGTGTTTTTTCAGGCCTTTTTTATTTCGTGTTCACAGCAGGGACAGCAAATTTCTATGCGGATATGAATGTTGTGCTGAGTTTAATGTATGAACCGCTGTATTACGTAGTCTTATTTCAGGTCATATCAGAGGAATGCGGATGCCATCCCTTTTATAATCCTATTCCACCAAAAAGATGTGTTATAGGACGCACAAAACCTGCTTAAACTTGCCTGTAGCTCTGATTTTTCCGGTTAAGCTGAAGAAAAGATTGGTCGATTAAAATGACATAAAAGCTAAGGGGGAGCCTCTCTCTGGCTTACGTTGTTAGTATTTATTATTAAAAGACTTACATTGTGGAGGCCAAGAAATGCCTACTGTGCGTAGCTTCACAGTTTTGCCTACTCTGCCGGATATTTTGAAAGACCTCGATATTATCGCCAGGAATATGTTTTGGTCGTGGAATCCTGAGTTCATAGAGCTTTTTAAGCGTATTGACAGCAATTTATGGTCGGCTTGCGGTCATAATCCCGTCAAAATGCTCGGCAGTGTTTCGCAAGCAAAATTGGATGAATTATCTGGAAATCAAGGTTTTTTAGGCCAATTACAGCGAGCTGATGAAAAGCTTAAATCATATTTTGAGAAACCTACCTGGTATGAAAATGTATGCTCAAAATGCGACAATCCTACTATTGCATATTTTAGTGCAGAATTTGGAATCCATGAATGCTTGCCTATCTATGCCGGCGGCCTGGGAATCCTGGCGGGTGACCACTTAAAGAGTGCTTCCGACCTCGGCGTTCCGTTAGTGGGCGTTGGTCTTTTGTACCAGAAAGGTTATTTCCGTCAGTATTTGAATATCGATGGCTGGCAGCAGGAAATATATGTCGAGAATGATTTCTATAACATGCCGATAGAACTTGTTCGCAAAGAAAGCGGTCGGCCTTTGACTATCAGTGTTGAATATCCCGGCAGATGCGTTATAGCACAGATATGGTGCGTGTCTATCGGCAGGGTGAAATTGTATCTGCTGGATACGAACGTGCATGCAAACTCCCCGATAGACCGTATGATTACCAGCAGTCTTTATGGGGGAGATCGGGAGTTGCGAATTCGCCAGGAGATTATGCTGGGCATTGGCGGTTTAAAAGCTCTGACTGCAATGGATATTACACCGACAGTTTGTCATATGAACGAGGGGCACGCTGCTTTTATGGCAGTGGAGCGAATCCGGGAATTGCGAATTTCTGAAAATATGACTTTTGACGAGGCTGTGGAGGCTACAAGAGAGTGCAATGTCTTTACAATACATACTCCTGTGAAAGCTGGTCTTGACGAATTTCGTGTAGAACTGATGGATAAATATTTCGGAGGTTATTTTCCCAAGCTTGGCATAAATCGAAAGCGGTTCCTGGGATTGGGCAGAATACTTCCCGACGACGACAGCGAGCCATTCAAGATGCCGATTCTGGCGTTACGGCTGAGCAGTTCTACGAACGGCGTAAGCAAATTGCATGGCCAGATATCACGCGGGATCTGGGGCAGCCTTTGGCCGGGGATACCACGTAATGAAGTACCCATAATTTCAATTACAAACGGCATCCATATTAAGAACTGGGTTTCGGATGAGATTGATTCCTTATACGAGAGGTTTCTTGGCCTGAACTGGGCTGACGAAGCCATGGACAAGTCGCTTTGGGAATCAGTCGACCAAATTCCAGACGAGGAATTCTGGAGAGTACACCAGCGATGTAAAGAGCAGTTGATTGTTTTTGCCCGCAGCCGCCTTAAGGCTCAGATGCAGCGTAGAGGCACTTACCATACTGAATTAAACCACGCCGAGGAGGTCCTCGATCCTGAGGCACTCACTATAGGTTTTGCCAGAAGGTTTGCCAGCTATAAAAGAGGCAATCTTTTGCTTAAAGACCCTCGCCGGCTTATAAATCTTCTCACCCATCAGGATCGACCGATACAGTTTATTTTTGCTGGTAAGGCCCATCCAAAAGATACCGAAGGCAAGGATATCATCCGTCAGATTATTCACTTTGCCAATCAGAACAGCGTTAGACGGCGTGTGGTATTTCTGGAAGATTACAATATCGATATAGCGAGGTTTTTGGTCCGCGGCGTGGATGTCTGGCTTAATAATCCTCGCAGGCCGATGGAGGCCAGCGGTACGAGCGGTATGAAAGCCGCGGTGAACGGCGTGTTGAATATGAGTACCTCGGATGGCTGGTGGTGTGAGGGTTATACTCAAGATGGAGGCTGGGTCATCGGGGTAGGCGAAAGCTATGAGGATAACGATTATCAGGATTTGGTGGAGTCGCAGGCCATCTATGATATGTTGGAAAACGAAGTTATTCCGCTGTTTTACACACGCTCAGCGGACAATCTGCCCCGGGCCTGGATACACAGAGTAAAGAATTCTATCAAGTGGATAGCTCCGCGGTTCAACACCCACAGAATGCTTGCCGACTATACACGTAAATTTTACAATCCCGCCGCTGCTAAATGGCGATATTTGACTGAAGAATCTTGTGCCAGAGCGAGGGCGTTTTCGAAGTGGAAGTCCAATTTTAAACAAGCCTGGCCTGAGTTTGCCGTCAAAGATGTGGTAATGGAAGTAAGCAACGGCGACGGTAATCAGAAGCTGAATCCAAAGCAGCCTCAGCTTAAAATTGGCTCACAGTTGTACATTAAAGCATTGGTCAAACTCGGCAATATGAACCCAAATGACGTTTCGGTTGAGCTTTATCATGGCCCTGTGGATAACTGGGAGAACATAAGGAACGGCTCGGCGGTGGGGATGGATTTTGAACAAACCTCGGAGCGGGAAGGCGAACATTGGTTTGTCGGATCGATGCCTTGTGAAAAGACCGGTCAGCACGGTGTGGCTGTAAGAGTTTTACCCAAACATGCCGACCTTGCAAATCCCTACGAAATGGGCCTGATTCTTTGGGAGACAACTAAATAGTTTATTGTTGCCGGTTCGTAGTCTTAGGACCGGCAATGATCAGTTGGCGCCTATTGATTCTCTTGATTTTCCAATAAGCCATAAACCTCATCGGAGGAGGTGACTTTTTCAAGTTGTTGCCTGAATTCTACATTCAGCATCAATCTGCTTATTGTAGCCAGAGCCTGAATATGAGGCCCGGTTTGGTCGGCCGGCGAGACCAGCAGGATGAGGATCGTCACTGGTTTGCCGTCGATGCTGTTAAACTCAATAGGCTCGTGTGCAATTCCGATTGCTATAACAAGCTCTTTGACGGCGCTGCATTTGCCATGGGGGATGGCTATTCCGGCACCTGTTCCGGTGCTTTGCGTTCGTTCACGTGTTAAGACTGCTTCCAGGGCGACATCTCTGTCTAACAGCAATCCGTTGGCATCCAGCAAATCCACAAGTTCGGTTATTACAACCTCCTTGTCCCGGTTTTCCACCGGAACTTTAATGCAATCAGGTTGTAATATTTGTGTCAGAATCATATCACTCCATGTCCAATATAATACACTTGATAACAATATTTGAATAAACATGTCCTTTTATCCGACTGCCTGCCGAATTGCAATAACTTTTAATGACATTTAGTGTTTGTGTTCGATTTTGTGTTCTAATTGCCGACATTTGAGCTTTACATCTCTGTACCAACAGGATAAAATGCGTTTACTATGAATAAAATAAAGCTTTACGATACTACTCTTCGCGATGGAATGCAGGCGGAGGGCGTCAGCTTTTCGCTCAAAGACAAAATTGCAATCGCCAGGTGCCTTGACGAGCTTGGGCTCGATTATATCGAAGGCGGATACGCAGCTTCCAATCCTAAGGAAATACAATTCTTTGACGAAGCTGCCAAGTTGAATTTGAAGAATGCAAAGATTGCTGCGTTCGGCAACACCCGCAGAGCCGATACCAGCGTTTCGGATGATGTCTCGCTGAATACAATGCTTGCATGCAAGACGCAGGCGGCCACTCTTGTCGGCAAGAGCTGGGACATGCACGTAACGGATGTGCTCGGCTGCTCCCTCGATGAGAACCTGACTATTTGCGCCGAATCGGTCGAATATCTCAAGAAGCATGGCATAGAGACGATCTTCGACGCCGAACACTTCTACGACGGCTACAAGGAAAATCCCGAATATGCGATGAAAGTTCTTGCCGCCGCTGCTCAGGCCGGCGCCGATGCGATTGTGCTTTGTGAAACTAATGGCGGCTGTATGCCGGAGCAGGTCTACGAAATTACCAGGGCTGTCTGCGAGCAGTTCGGCAATATAGTAGTTGGAATACATACCCACAATGATACCGACTGTGCTACGGCTAACAGCCTGGCCGCGGTCCGGGCGGGGGCACGACATATTCAGGGTACAATCAATGGCCTCGGCGAGCGGTGCGGCAACGCAAACTTGTGCGCGATCATACCTAATCTTGCTTTTAAAATGGGTTTTGAAGTCATCAGCCCCGAAAAAATCAAGACCCTTACCGAAGTGTCCCGCTATGTTTTTGAGATAGGCAACTTGACGCCTATGATGAATATGCCGTACGTTGGTGAGAGTGCCTTTGCGCATAAGGGCGGCTTGCACGTGGACGCCCTGCGGAAAAGTAAACGCACTTACGAACATATCGCGCCGGAGCTTGTCGGAAACGCAAGGCGGTTCCTGATCTCCGAGCTGAGCGGCAGATCCACAGTCATGGCGAAGCTGGAAAAAGCAAAAATTGCCGAAGATAAGCAACTGGCCCGAAAGATACTGTTTCGCGTTCAGGAACTTGAGAACGAAGGCTACCAGTTCGAAGCCGCCGACGCCAGCTTCGACTTGCTCGTCAAGAAGATCATGGGTACGTACAAGCCGTTTTTCGACCTGATTAAATATCACGTGACGTGCGAGAAGCGCGCGACGGGTGACATTGTCACCGAGGCAACTGTCAAACTCAGGGTCGGCGACAAAATCGAGCACGTTGTTGGCGAGGGCGACGGCCCGGTCAACGCGCTTGATGCCGCTCTGCGAAAATCGCTGGAGAATTTCTACCCGAGTATCAAGGATGTCCATTTGATCGATTATAAGGTCCGCGTAGTAAATGCCGGGGCGGGCACCGCCGCACGCGTGAGGGTAATAATCGAATCGCGGGACAAAAGCTTGATCTGGGGCACAGTCGGCGTTTCCGAGAATATAATCGAAGCTTCCTGGCAGGCACTCGTTGACAGCGTCGAATACAAGCTGCAAAAGGATGAAGCATAATATATAGCTCCGGGATCCCTTCAGGGGATGTTGATGCATTTGCCTTTTAGTTTTAATATTTGCCATTTTATAATCTCTAACGTACGAGGCCGACAACTTGCTCTGCGATCATACTAATTGGAATTGGTGTAAAGCTTAATTTTTTGTAATGCACTCAACCCATATTTCCACCGCTAAAAAAATATGCATTTCCCAGCTTTACACTATACGGCCGATAACATTTCTTCTTTGAATCGCCGTTGTGCGTCTTGGATTTCGTTGTAAGCAGCGGTTACAGCGTAAAAACCAGCGTTATTATCCGGCGCATGAAAGCGGAATCAAAATCCTCTGAAAATGTAAAAGCGGCATGAGTTTGCCAGTGCAAAAAACTCTTTTCGCAATTTCCTATATTGCCCAAATTAACTAAAGTTTTTTCTTGAGCCTCTCCGATACCTATTTATGGTTATTGTTTTTGCCTATATTAACATTTAATTGGTGGTCAATAGTTTTATGTGGAAATATAGAGAACATAAACAAACTTTTATGGAGATAGAACTATGGTAAAGGAAGAAATGCTGGCACGTTATTTGGAACCGCTGCTGCGAGGCGATAGAAAAGGTTGCCGTGCTGTGATCGAGGAAGCGATGCAGAGCGGCATTCCAGCAAATTCTGTTTATGTCCATATCATCTGGCCGGTCATGGTGGAAATTGAAAATCTGCTCCGAGAGAACAAAATCACGCCGATCGAGGAGCATTTGGCCACTCGGGTTAACCGTACGATTGTCGATCAGCTTCAAAATAAGCTGCCGCGACGGCCCGGTAAGGACAAAAAAGTCGTCGTATGCTGCGCTCCGGACGAGCTTCAGGAGCTGGGAGCCCAAATGATGACCGATTTGTTTGAGAGCGACGGCTGGGACGTCCGCTTCCTTGGCGGCGGCCTGACCAACGACGATATTCTTTCATTTATCAACGATTACGGCGCGGATATCCTTCTAATCTACGGCACGGCTCCAAAACAGGCCCCGGGCGTACGCCGGCTTATCGATACTGTCAAATCCGTAAATGCCTGGCCGGATATGCGGATTCTGGTCTCAGGCGGCTTATTTAATCGGGCCGAAGGCCTCTGGCAGGAGATGGAGGCCGATTTATACGCCGAAAACGCAATCGAAGCCCTCCAAGTCGCATCCAGCGACGCCCCGGTAAGCCACGGCGAGCAGCGAACGATAAACCGCCGGAAGAAACGCCGGCAGGTCGTTCCCGATCCCGAGCAGATGGCAGTTTCGGCTTGATCCTGCTCGAAAGACTGTTCGATACCAAAATTGGGTTTGTTTGGCTTTGTTTTCATGGCCTCCCAAACCGTGCATAATTGCCGTATGTCTTTGTCACAAAAAGGCATACGGCAATTTCCATGCCTGCCAAATTGGCTTTGTTTTTTCAAAACGCGACATACGATATACCACATGCGATATACGAAACACGAAATTGGCTTTGTTTTTTCAACTTGGATTAGAATTTTCCGACGTGCAGGGATTCCATATTTGTCATTCCCGCGAAGGCGGGAATCCACTCTGCACCCAATCCAGCATTTGTAATTGGCTTTGATTGGCTTTGTTTTTTCGCCGCCCTCAAAGCATGATTTTCTTCATAATTCCCTTTCATATAGACACTTAAGTCATTGTTGCCCGTTGCAAAATTGGCTTTGTTTTTTCAAATTCCTTTTCCCCATATTGACGCTGTCCACTAAAATCAGTCCTTGGGACTCCGCCGTAAGGCGTCCTGTGGATTTACGGAGAACCCTGAACGCTAATAAATTGGGTTTGTTTTCACCAAGTGTCCAATCCAGTATATTTCCCATATCCTTTTGTTATTATTGACTTTGCATTTATTTCAGTCTCCGGCAAATTGGCTTTGTTTTTTCAAACAGCCTCTGCCGGAGAAACTCCGGATTTACTATACCCGCTTTAGCGGACACAAGCTTTCTATTGATTATTGACTATTTTAACATTCGCTGTCCGCTGAACGCTCTTAATCATTCTTAATTCTCAATTCTGAATTCTATTGTAGTATTTGGCTACTTTTCGCCTGAGGCGAAAAATGGCGCTTCTATAATTAGCCCGACCTGCGCGTTTGATACGAAAATCTACGAAAATGTAGACACTTTTATCGCCGTAAGTCATTGTATGGTATGGAATAAAAAATTTTTCCAAATTTCCGATTTTTGTTTCCAACTACAAGCGGTTTTGGTCGAAATCCACAAAAATAATCAATAGACAATAGAAAATAATAAATGAAAACGCCATCGCTTTTGGTCGAAAATCCGTAAAAATAATAAATAGTAAATGGCAAGGTCTCCGTGAGACGGCGTTCTTTGTTCGTGGTGCGTACTGCGTAGTGCGTATTGCTGGTATGGAATAATCATTATCGTAAACCGCTGATAAACGCTGATAGACGCATATTTTCTACTAACTCTAACAATCAGGAATTATTTTTGACATAGATGAGGCAGGTCTATTTAACACGAAAGCGAAAATCGCTGCCGTAGCCGCGTTGTCCATGAACCGCTATCCTCCCTATTCGGAGCGGTCCTTTCATCGTGTAAAGATGAAAACTGTAGAACTCATTATCTTTGCTATGTGTCAGATCAAGGGATACCTGTGTCGCTTGCGTCGTCTCTTTTACTACATCGCGTTCAAGGTATTTGTAGGGTTCCGACTGCATTCGATAGATAGAATAATGATACGTCACCCCCTCAGCTATCGCATCCCATGCAAATTCAACGGGAGTTTTAAAAGCAATCATCGATTGCCCTTTTTCACCCCATCGCTCCATGAGGCCGGCGTTATCCTGGGGAAGAGTCAAGTGGATGATCTGCTGCAGTTCGATGTCGATTTGAGCGCCGCCGTTGGGCGGAATGGACAACTTCGAATCTCTGTAGGAAAAATCACCCGGGTACCCCGGATACCGTCCCGGATTCTCAGGATTAGCATCAATTGAGACAAAAAGTACGTAATTACCTGGTGCCAATTCTTGAATCACATAGCGACCTTCGCGATATTCAACCTTCGGCCGTATTCCCTTCTCGTGCGCATCTCTGCTATTCAACGAGAAAGCCGGTTGTACAGAGGTGAACTCTTCAATTGGCCGGCCCCGATAAAGCAGGTCGATTACCAATGCAGGAGCAGGGGCCGACCGCTCCTGCGGCGGGGCGCTCTCATGCAGAGGCATGTCC
>JBARRE010000121.1:0-12169 GCA_049644065.1 Sedimentisphaerales bacterium
TCGAAAGGCCAGAAGTTCTCTTGTGCTCTGATCACCGCCTCAGCCACTACCATTAAAGGACTTACGGAAATCGCCGCATGAAAAACATGCAAAAAAAACAAGAACTTGACGGATTGTAGTACAGAGAAATAATCAATAGTAATTCATAAATAATAAATAACAAAGTTCTCCATTCTCAATTCGACACACGACATACGACACACGACATACTACATACTATATACGATATACGAAACATGATATTCGTATGTTAAGTGTATATTATATCATATTACAAGTTAAATATCAAATAAATTCCAAAAAAATCTCCATGATTATTGTCGCTTAGAGCATCAAGACCATGTTAAGCGTTGTCATGTCAAGCCCATTCGACTACGCTCAGGATAAACTTCGTCGAGACATCTGGATTCTGACCATACTTGTTTTTCACTTGCAGCCGGATCCCTCCACTCGGCTCCGCCTCGGTCGGGATGACAAAACGTTTCGCAGAGAATAGGGTGCGATGAATCGCACCACTTCAGTTTTCCCTCCGTCGTTTTCCTTTTTTAAGCAATGATTCAATCCACTTATCATACTTAGGATTGTATCCGTCCTCGTAGTACCATAGCCCGTCAATAATCTTTTTGTCCCCATATTTAAAATTATCGCGTGGCTTTTCGTAATTCTCAGGATATGCCATTACTCCATAATGGTGAAAACCTCCACACATTCCCACTGCTATGCGCCCATCAGCCCATGTGTCTATAAACATCGGATCAACATCCAGAATCACCTGCGGGAATCGTGTTATCTCCGGGGAAGGCTTGTATCTAATCATGTAGCAGTGAGGCGCTAATAGATTCCCCTGTTCAATCTCTCTTGATAGCTTCCTGCAAGCCTCCAATAAAGCTTGGTGGTCTGTCTCTGACAGCAGAATCACTTTTTTCTGTCGTTCCTTTCTGATACCTGGTAACATAAATCTGAAGATCTTCCCAGGCGGTGAATAAAGAAATACCGTGCTCAGGGCTATGACCACTATCAAGCCAAGAGCAACATTGAAACCCATCCTTTTACTCAGCTTCATTATAAATCCTCATTTTTCCAGTAAGGTTAGATATTACAATGCATCGAAGTGAAATCCGGGAAACTTCCTTATTTCTCCCTTTCATTAAGGTCCTTTCGTATCTCGCATAGGAGTCTCCAAACGGATGCGTCAAAATTGGCTCGTTCGGCATCTATAAATTTTATCTTAGCACAAGCAAGGCTGTTTGTCACGGATTATTTGGTAAAATTCAAGTCAGGCTAATTATCTGCCGGATTTAAATCCGGTTGACAACTTTTCAACAATAGCGTAAGAAATATATGTCAATTTTATTTCAACTATTGTGAAAGGGTACTTCTTATGAGTAAAAGCATTTGTTATTCAATGGTTTTGTTGGCCTTATCGATAGGCTGTGTGTCCGTTTCCGCCGCTGAATCCGCTGATTCCTATATCGGGAATTGGGCCTTGACCATCCCCGGCGGCGGGGCGGGCTGGCTGGGTGTTGAGCAGGAAAATGGCACTTTGAAAGCAAGCATATTATGGGGCGGCGGTAGTGTCGTTCCAGTCGATGACGTCGATATGGACGGAGACGCCCTCCGGATCATACGTATTCATAAGATTCGGCGCAGAGACGACACAGGCAAAGTAATCAGTACCGATGAAATCAAAGAGAAGATTATTGCGAAAGTCTCAGGCGATGATCTGTCTTTGACACAAATCATGCCTCGCCGGGACGGCAAAGGCGATAATCGCAGCGAGTTTACCGGCAAGCGGATTCCTCCTTTGCCTCCGAAGCCGGACCTGTCGAAGGTCAAATACGGCAAGCCTATCGAATTGTTCAACGGAACCAATCTGGACGGGTGGAAACTGACGAATCCGCGCCAGACGAATGGCTGGTCGGTTAAAGATGGCGTTCTTGTCAACAATCCGAAGCAGACCGAAGGCGAGCCTCACATTTCCTACGGCAACCTCCGCACCGAAGCCGAGTTCGAAGACTTCAACCTGAAGCTGGAAGTGAACGTCTCGAAAAGAAACAACAGCGGCGTCTATCTGCGGGGCATCTACGAGGTCCAGGTCAGCGATACGTACGGAAGGGGGCTCGATTCGCATAATATGGGCGGGGTTTACAGCCGGATTACGCCTATTGTGAGTGCCGAAAAACCCGGAGGGCAGTGGCAGACCATGAATATCACACTGCTTAATCGCCACGTGACGGTGAAGCTTAACGGCAAGATGATTATCGACAACGAGCCGCTTTTAGGCTGCACAGGCGGGGCGTTGTGGTCGGATCAATTCAAGCCCGGGCCTATCTATCTGCAGGGCGACCACACGGCTGTCAATTATCGAAATATCGTTCTGACGCCGATCATCAAAAGCTCGTCCGATCAGCAGGCCATCCTTTTTGAGGAACGCTTCGATGGCGAGCTGGATGGAGGGTGGTCATGGCTGCGTGAGAATCCCCAGGCGTGGCGAATCCGGGAGGGTGCTCTGGAGATTCGTGTCGAGCCGGGGGTGGCGCCTACCGTCAAGAATGCGCTGGTCCGTCGGGCGCCGGATCGCAGCGGCGGCAAGTTCGCCATTGACGTGACTGTAACGAATGCAACCAAGCCGATCCAACAGTATGAGCAGGCCGGGATAACATGGTATAATGATGGCAAGCCGGTATTTAAGCTTGTCAAGGAGCTGGTCAATGGGGAACTGATCATCCCGGGCCGGAAGCCCATGACCAGCAAGACGGTCCAGCTTCGGTTAATAGTAACGAGCGGCAATTTCGTCGCCCAGTTCCGTCCGAACGCCGAGGGTGAATTTCAAACGGCGGCCACAGGCAAGCTGCCGGCACCGCGTAACGATCAGGTCAGCATACAGTGCTACAACGGCCCCGCCGATGCCGAGCATTGGATCCGGTTCGATGATTTCCGTATCTCGCGACTGCCCGACTGACGGGCATGAGTACCGCGTTTCATAAATAGTTCGACTATGAGAAAAATGAGCATTGCTTTTTTAACAGATTTCTCCGCTCGCTTCGCTCGGTCGAAATGACGTCATAGTCGCTAAACTTGCGAAATGTGGTACTAAGTTAAGTACAAACGAAGTCATCGCGGCAAAGAATGTTCAGATCATCCACCAGTGTTCGGGACTAACGGATTCGAGTCTGAATGATCTTTGATCTTTCGGCAGGGATTCCAGCAGTTCCCTGGCCTTTTTGCCGATTGCCTCGGCGGCTAAATCAACATTTTTCTCGCCGACTTCAGTCGATGCGTGCTTGCGAGGATCCAGTCCGCCGATTCCATCAGGATGTTTCATGTTCGGAGCAAGAGGCCCGGTTCCCAGTTCTGAAAGGTCCACGCACTCGGGATAGAAGAACATCATGTCCGATGTCTCCCATTTGGCTGCGTGGTCTGTGTTCGAATCGGCGCTCCGGCTGAGCGATATTTCCCAAAGGCCGATTCCGGTAACGCTGCCGTCGGCTGTCACCGGCTCAAGAGCTTTGTCGATCATCTCGATTTGTTCCTTAACGTTATGTCCCGAGACGCCTATGATGACACGAAAACCCGCGGCCTTAAGACGCTGGAACAAGTCCGTAATCACCGGCACTAAGTGCTCACGATTGAATCCGCTGTGAAAATATACCGGAGGATAGACAACTCCGCCGAATTTTTCCGCGCACTTGACGAGAATGCCGTGAGCTTTCAGTGCATCCGTGCCGAGCGGCAGATGCCGGCCGTGCCACTCGATGCAGCCGAAGGGGACATAAGCCACAGGAAAACGCCGGCCGGCCGCTTCCATCTGGCCCGGCCGCATGAACTGCATTTGCACGCCGACCGAAAGTTCATTCCTTTGAGGCGGTTCTCCGGCTTTCAACATCGACTCTGATCGGAAAGTATTTGAAAAGAGAAAAGCTGCGGCGGCCAGACCGGCTGCGCAGAGTAATAGTCTGAAAGCATTGATTGTTATGTTTCTCATTCCGTGACCTCCTTCTTGAAGTATCGATTTGTGTTTATATTATTCCCTTGTTTTCTTGAGCAGCCAAGCCATGTTCCGGCCCAGAATCCGCATGGTTTCCAGTCCTTCTTCATCCTGCTCCACATCGCCTATCGCTCTTCCGATCCCAATATTCCAATAGGCCGATCCGGGCACGATCATTTGACTGATTAGAAAGAAGTGGTTGATGGTATCGAAAGCATGAATGGCCCCGGCCCTGCGTACGGCGACAACCGCCGCTCCGATCTTTCGCCTGAGCATGTCCGAATTGGCCCTTGCGACATAGCCCGCCCGGTCGATCAGCGCCTTCATTTCAGCAGTGACATCGGCAAAATAGGTCGGAGAGCCCAAAATGATGCCGTCGGCCTCTATCATTTTGTCTATACACTCATTTGCAAAGTCATTGTCTACCGCGCATCTCTTATTCTGGTTCTTGTAGCACTTGCCGCACACAGTACATCCCCGAATGGTCTTTCCAGCTAATTGAATCATTTCTGTTCCGATTCCTTCGGCATCGAGTTCGGAGAAAACCTCTCTAATCAATATTGCTGTGTTACCATTGCTTCGAGCACTTCCATTAATAGCGATGACCTTCATTCTATTCTCCTGAATTTACTGTTTAATCCGCTTATATATTGTCACCGAACCGGACACGCCGGATGTCCTCTTCCAGGCCGGTGGGGACCGTTAGCTGCATATACAGATCAGGGCGACGTGTCTTAATCCACCTCACGCCCGTGCAGTTAGTGCGCAGTTCCGCATTCAGATCGACAACCACCATATCATCATCGGCCTTCCACGTCTCGGTAAGAATTCGGCCATACGGATCCAGAATCATTGCGTTCCCGGTACGAATTTCATCGCCATCTACTCCAACGCCGTTGCTGAAAATCAGGAACAATCCATTATCGTGAGCGCGTGCCGGAAGCCACGTCAGGAGCCACTGGCGGCCTTTCGGCCCTTTGAGTTCGGCCTCGATTGCCTGCGGATTTGTCTTTCGATTGTGCCACAGCGACTTTTCAATCACGCCCATGCAACAGGGACTCGGCGTTTTGCAGCCCCCGGTCTGATGCGGCGCCAGCAGAATCTCCGCTCCATTTAATGCCGCAATACGAACATTTTCGCCCAGATTATTATCGTAGCATGTCAGCACGGCGAGCCGGCAATCGTGCGGGCTGTCGAACACGGTAAATTCCGAGCCGCACGAGAGGTGCTCGCTGATAAAACAATGAATCTTTCGATGCCGCTGAAATTCGCCGTTGGGCATCGCGACCACGTACGTATTATACATTTTGCCGTCTTCGGCGATTTCCACGAGACCCGCGCCGATGGTCATCTTGTGCTGCTTCGACAGGGCCATCAAGGCTTGCGACGAAGGCCCTTCAAAAACCGGCTCAGCAAGAGACTCCAACTCATTGCGCGAAAGTTTCCGTAAAAACAAATAGCCGGTAATGCAGGCTTCCGGGAACACGATGAGTTCAACACACTGTTCGGCAGCCTGCCGGACAAAATTCTCGATCTTAGCGAGATTTGCCTTCTTATCTGAAGGCACGTGCTCGAACTGGACGGATGCAACACGGATATTCTTCATAACTTCAAACTCGGCGTATTTTTATGCTACTCGTGTTAAAATAGTTCCTGCTAACGATAGCTTTTTAAGCCGCTTTGATCCTGCTATCGGTCGCAACGTAAAGCCAATAGACAATTAAGGAATCATTTTAATTCTGGATGTTCTTCGTGGGAAGTCTAAAGTTTGAGCCATGATTTGCCGGCGGATCCCGGCCTGGACAATTTGGATGCCGTCACCATGTTGCCTGGATCTATCCTTACGCCGATTCTCACTGGCATGTGCTGGACAAGTGTGAAGTGACGTTTTTTGACGGATTGATCGACGACGTCCGCCTCTATGGATACGCTCTGACCGAAGATGAAATCCGGGAAATCTACAATTCATCTGCCCCGTAACCATTTGTTTCGTAAAAGCTTAGGATAAAATCTCAGGGCTTGAGCTAAATGATGTTGACATGTTATGCCGAGCGGATTAGATTGTGATGCGTGAGCCCACGCTTATATAGAGTTGCCGTGGGTGCAGCTCGGTGCGGGCGTTTGAAGTAGGATTCGAACTGGAGGTTATCATGAAGAAAGCAAATCTATCGAGGGCGGTTATGCTGGGCTGCGTGATTCTGATCTGCGCTAGCTGTGTTTTCGCGCAGGATTGGCCGCAGTGGCGGGGACCCAACCGGGACGGTAAGGTGACAGGATTCGAAGCGCCTCAGAAATGGGTGCTGAAGGAAATGTGGGAGACGAAGGTCGGTTCCGGCGATGCTACGCCGGCTCTGGTTGGCGATAAGCTCTACGTTTTCACACGACAGGGCGACAATGAGGTTACTACGTGCCTCGAAGCGGCTTCCGGAAAAGAGTTGTGGACGGACAAATACGCCGCCCAGGCTGTCACCGGAGCGGCGGCCAGGCACCCGGGACCAAGAAGCTCGCCCGCGGTGGCGGACGGAAAGGTCGTCACGCTGGGCGTGGGCGGAGTTCTCTCATGCCTGGACGCAGCCACAGGTAAAGTCGTGTGGCGCAAGGACCCGTTCCCCAAGGTCGTGCCACAATTCTTCACGTCCACCTCACCGATCATCATAGATGGGATGGCCATCGGACATCTCGGCGGGCAGGACAATGGGGCGATAATTGCGTATGACCTGAACACCGGCGACGAGAAATGGCGATGGGCCGGCGAAGGTCCGGCGTACGCCTCGCCTGCTCTGCTGACGGTTGCAGGCACCAAACAGCTTGTGACGTTGGCGGAGAAGAGCGTCGTGTCAATTGGCGTAGCCGATGGAAAGCTTCTGTGGCAACTGCCGTTCGCGCCGGCAAGGAGAGCGTACAATGCCGCCACACCGATTATCGATGGTCAGACGGTTATCTACACGGGGGCCGGCAGGGGAACCAAAGCGGTAAAGATCGAGAAGCAGGGCGACGGCTTTGCCGCCAAAGAACTTTGGAGCAATCCCGATCTCGCCCCGCAGTACAACACGCCGGTGCTCAGGGACGGCCTGCTGTTCGGTCTGTCCAACCAAGGCAATCTTTTCTGCATCAACGCTCAGAACGGGCAGACGGCATGGACCGACGAAACCCAGCGCGATCGTGGCGGTTTTGGCGCTATAGTTAGTGCCGGTTCTTGCTTGATGGCTCTGCCCAGCAGCTCGGAGCTGATAGTTTACAAACCAAGTGACAAGGAATATTCCGAGCTTGCCCTAATCAAGGTATCCGAGACGCCGAGCTACGCACACCCGGTGATTGTGGGCAACCGCATCTTCATAAAAGACCAGGATACGGTGACGATGTTTGTGGTCGATTAAGGCCCGGGTATCGATAGCGACGCCGTAGGGGCGGCCCCGTGTGGCCGCCTAATCCGGCGATAATGAATCAGGGCAACCACACGGGGTTGCCCCTACTATCATCGCATTTACAATGTCGGGGGTGTGTAATAACCTGTTCGAATGAAAGGAATTGGTAATGCGCTACGCGAAACTTTTGCCTGTTCTGCTTATCGTTCTGAGCGGCTGTGCTGCGTTCGGGCCGCCTCAAACTCACCAGGTACCGGTTGTAAACGAATATCATGGCGTGGAGGTTGTCGATCCGTATCAGTGGCTCGAAGATTGGGATGATGGTCGGGTTCAATCCTGGAGCGACAAGCAGAACGCTTATGCTCGAAAGACGCTGGACAATTTGCCTCATGTCGAAGAGCTGCGCGAGCGGATTACCAAGATACTAACGGCCCAATCCGTTAGGTATTACTCGCTTTGCCGGCGTGAAGGAAAACTTTTCGCTATGAAGCGCCAGCCGCCGTTAGAGCAGCCTTTTCTCGTCGTGATGCCCTCGGCACAGCAGCCGGAGTCCGGGCGTGTTATCGTCGACCCAACGAAAATCGATCCCAGCGCTTCAACATCGATCGACTTTTACGTGCCGTCACCGAATGGCAGCCTTGTTGCGGTTTCGCTTTCGGTCGGCGGCTCGGAAAGCGGGGATGTGCACGTCTATGAGGCGGGAACCGGCAAAGAAATCGGAGAGGTCATTGCACGCGTGAACGGCGGCACCGCCGGGGGCGATCTTGCCTGGACGCCGGATGGATTGGGTTTCTACTATACTCGATATCCCAGGGCCGGTGAGCGGCCGGTTGAAGATATGGATTTTTATCAGCAGGTCTGGTATCACAAAATGGGGACGCCGCCCGATGAAGATCGATATGAAATCGGCAAAGACTTTCCGCGTATAGCAGAGATCAAGCTGGAAGCGGACACGCGTTCCGGCCGAGTGCTTGCGACAGTTCAATACGGTGACAGCGGCCGTTTCGCACACTATGTTCGTACGTTAAGAAGGCAATGGAAGCAGATAACCGGCTATGACGATCAAATCGTCCAGGCGACGTTCGGCCCTGATGATACGTTGTTTCTTATTTCCCGGGCTGATGCGCCTCGGGGCAAAATACTAAAGCTGTCTCTTGCCGATGTTTCTTTGGACAAAGCTCAAATTATCGTTCCCGAAGGGGATGATACTATCGTTTCCGATTTTTCCGGCCATCCTCCGATAGTGGCTGCCTCGAATCGCCTATATGTTACATATCAGCTTGGCGGCCCATCTGAGATTCGTGTTTTTAGTCTCCAGGGGCAACGGCAGGCAGGGCCGAAGATTCTGCCGGTCTCCAGTGTGGGACAGATTGTTGCCGTGGAGAACGATGCTATTTTGTATTCGAACTCTTCGTACATCGAACCCCCGGCGTGGTATCTTTTCCGTCCCGACGAAGAGACAACCGTCAGAACGGCGCTTGTTACAGAATCGCCCGTGGATTTTGCCGACTGTGAAGTAGTGCGCGAATATGCGATTTCAAAAGATCTAACCAAAGTGCCCATCAATATCATTCGCCGTAAAGGGGTGAAACTGGACGGCTCGAATCCGGTTTTGCTTACTGGTTATGGCGGGTATGGGATTAGTATAGAGCCCGGTTTCAGCGCATTACGCCGGATTTGGATCGACCATGGCGGTGTTTTTGCGCAGGCCAATCTCCGCGGCGGCGGCGAATTCGGAGAGCAGTGGCACAAGGAAGGCATGCTTACTCGCAAGCAAAATGTCTTCGATGATTTCGCCGCAGCCATGCAGTATATGATCGACGCCGGTTATACATCGCCCGAGAAGCTGGCAATCGCCGGCGGCAGCAACGGCGGATTGCTTATGGGCGCTATGATAACCCAGCATCCTAAACTATGCCGGGTAGTGCTTTCCTCTGTTGGAATATATGACATGCTGCGGGTCGAGCTTGCGCCTAACGGGGAATTTAATATTCCGGAATTCGGCTCCGTGAAGAATCCCGACCATTTTCGTGCTCTTTATGCCTATTCACCTTACCATAACGTCAAGGACGATACCGCCTATCCGTCCGTGTTATTCCTGACCGGTGCCAATGACCCTCGTGTTGATCCCATGCATTCCCGGAAAATGACTGCACGCCTCCAAGCGGCGAGTTCATCGGGCCGGCCTGTTCTGCTGTGGACCAGCTCAAAAACCGGGCACGGCTCAGGCACGCCGCTGAGTGAGCAGATTGACAAAAGCGTCCACTACCATGCTTTTCTGCTGAACGAGCTTGATTTCGAAAGGGATAAAGAATGAGTTCTTTACGTGTTTTATTGTGCTGTATGTTTCTGTTGGTTATTAACGCAGTGAATATTGACGGTCTGTACGCTCAAGGTACGGCCCGGGACAAAGGCGTCAGCTTGATCGTTCGCGGAGATGACATTGGGTCATGTCACGCAGCCAATGTGGCCTGTATTCGATCCTATAAGGAAGGGATCATGACAAGCGTCGAACTCATGGTGCCTTGTTCATGGTTTCCCGAGGCCGTCAAAATGCTCAACGAAAATACGGGGTTGGATGTCGGTATTCACCTGGTTCTGACCAGTGAATGGGACAATTATAAATGGCGCTCTCTGACCTGGGCTCCCGGCCTGACCGATGCGGACGGCTATTTCTATCCCACGATCTGGCCGCGAAAGAATATGCCGGCCGGGACGGCTTTGAAAGATGCGGACTGGAAAATCGAAGAAATTGAAAAGGAATTTCGCGCACAGATTGAGCTTGGCAAACGCAAGGTGCCGCGCGTCAGTCACCTTTCTTTTCACATGGGCTGCGCGAGCTGGGATCCTAAAGTCAAAGAGCTTTGCGCTAAATTGGCTAAAGAATACGATCTTTACATCATGCCTCCTGAAGCCGGTGTGCGGGGATTCGGTGGATTCGGAGATGCGAAAACCGCCGGCGAGCGAATAGATAGATTCATAAAAAGGCTCGAAGAGCTCAAGCCGGGCACTTATTTATTCGTAGAACACCCCGGCCTCGATACCGTGGAAATGAGTGCCATCGGTCATACCGGATATGAGGGCGTAGCAAAAGATCGCGATGCCGTGACGGCAGTGTTCGTTAGCGAGAAGGTCAAGAGAGCAATTAATAAATTGGGAATTAAACTTATCAGTTATTCGGACCTGAAAAAGGCCGGCGGGAAATAAGCTTCCCTGTTTTTTATTCTATCTTGCCGAAATGCGAGAAGTCCATAGCCGGCCAGTAGATATAATCCGCTCTGCCCTTAATGGTCGCCAATGGAACGGGACCGAAATCCCTGCTGTCCCTGGATAGGTTGCGGTTGTCGCCTAAAACGAAACAGTGATGCTCCGGCACCGTTATTTTCTCGAAGTCGCCGGTAGTTTTGTCGTGGGGTGATTCGGCTAAAAAGATATTATATTTCACGTTACCGTTTATCTCCTCGAAGACTTCTCCGTTGAGCGGTTGTCCCTCTACGGTTATCCTGATATTATCCAATGTGGATTCAGGGAGTTTTCGCCGGGGCAGTTCCCGGCCGTTTACGTATAGCTGGTTGTCTTTGACTTCAACCGTGTCACCCGCCACAGCGACAATTCTCTTTATATAGTTCCATTGACGGTTGAAGGGACAAATATGAACTACAAGGTCGCCTCTTTTAGGATCGTTCCTATTGTAGGCATGTTTATTTGCTAATATTCGGTCGTTCGGCACAATCGTTGGGTAGCATGAAGCGGTAGGAACTCGAAATGCCTCCAGCCCCTGATCTCTGATGTACAGAGCGCTGCCGATGCTGCCGCCCGTGACAATAAGAATCAACAGCACATAAACAATCGGGCTGTTATAGTCTTTGAGCTGATAGCATGCTCCGGCACGTTTGGCCAGAAATGCCGAATCAATAATTGCCGTTAACTGTACCATCCCGCCGGCCAGGATCAAAGCAATCACTATCTGCATTAGCGATGGAGAATTGCTCAGGGAAAACAGCCCGATGATTATGGGCAGCGGTAATATATTCAGGAAATTGAGGACGAGTCCTCTTTTTAATCTGCCGCAATATACCTGTCCCAGACCCGGCATAATGAGGGACAACAATACGGCTAACCAGATACGCCTCTTTTGTCGATTTTGTACTACCTGCTCATCCATTGATAACTCCATTGCTTAAAATAGTATGAATCATAATTATTAATCTCACAATACCCGTAGCAGCACCGACGGCCACGAGTCCCGTTTTGGCCAGGGGATGAAATGAAACCAGTTCAACAAATCTCGCCACATTAAACCGCTGAAAATTTCTACTCTGCTCCCACGCATTTATTTGATCCATAACCTCGCCAGTGAAGTTTTGACTGACGTCGATTTGACTTTTCGCTTGTTTCCATGACTCATAAACTTCGCGGTTTTTCATTGAATATCTCCATCTATCCCATCGAGGGCCGACCTTAGCCGGTGTTTTGCCCGGTTGATTCTTGATTTGATTGTCCCGATTCTGACTCCTTCGATCTGTGCTATTTGCTCGTACGGCAGGTTCTCGAATTCGGCCAGAACAAGTGCTCTCCTGTGTCCGGGGCTCAGTGACTTCAAGGCCTTATCCAATTCGATATATAATTCATCTCGGATGAGAGAATCTGCAGGCTCTGAGAAATCCGGCTCCTCCGGCGGATTACCGGCCGAAGGGATTCTTCTTTTCTTCATCGCATTTATGCTTTTATTCCTCGCGATTGTAAAAAGCCATGTCGAGAAGCTGCTGCGGGCCGGATCGAAAGAAGGCAGTTTCTTGTATGCAGCAAGAAATAC
>JBARRE010000122.1:0-7092 GCA_049644065.1 Sedimentisphaerales bacterium
GCCCTGATATTCAGCGCATTGGCTTCGAACGAGCGGCCCACAAAGTCCAGAGCGGCAACCATGTCACCTTTCGCGCAGGCTATCTCGGCCAGCGAGTAATATCCCGCCGCCCGCCATGCCGCGCTCCATGTGGCCTTATAGAAATTGTCGAAAGCCTCGTCGTCTCTGCCCTGCGCTTTTAAAGCCACGCCGAGATAGTAAAACGGCTCACCGTTTTTCGGGCTTGTGTATTTTGCCGTGAGCCGCTCAAGCGCCTTGCGGAAAAGATTCTCGGCTTCCTCGAATCGCGCTCGTTTTAGATAGTTGATGCCAAGAGCGGTGTTCACCCGCACATCACCCGGATCGCGGCGAAGGGCTTCGAGCCAGTATGGGTCCGGGTCAAGGGCCGGGTTGTGGAACTGCTCAATCCGCAGACCGGTAAGATACAATTCCTCGTTGGTCTTGATTTCCTCCGGTGACAGCGGCGCTTTGACCTCTTCCGGCATCGGCTCAAGCTCCAGCCTTATCGGCGAGTAAGCAACCAGCTCCTTGCCTTCTACCGAGATTGACGCGCGGAGATTGTGCTGGTCCATGCCGGCCGGGATTGAAACCTGTTTGAGGTAAGGCGTGCCGGGATTTATGGCCACTACCTCCCGGAGCAGAACTTTATCCGCCGCCTTGAACACAATAGTAGCCGCCTCATGGGCCGAAGTAGTGTAGAATCCCACATTGGCGGTTCGGCCTTCGGCCACTTCAAGGTTCACCGCGGCGTCGATGTTGGCGTTCTTCACGCCGGCGATGTCACGGAACGGATACCAGTATTGCTTGAACGACTTGACCTCGTAGGGCTGCATCCAGCTATAGTCCGGCTGATTGTCCGAGTAGGCTCCGACCATCAGCTCGATGTAGGGGCCGTCCTCATCGGTAAGGATGTCGTCCCACATCCGGCCGTTCGGGCCGTTGCCCCATGTCCAGAGTTTTTTGCCCGGAACGATGTGGTGGTCGGCAACGCTCATCGTCCCGGCCTTTTGGCCGTGGTCATATCCGGCAAAAAAGTCGTCCTCGTAGTTCCAGGCGAACATCGAGTTCGAGGATATATGGTTTTTGTACCAGCTTACATCCACGCCCTCGCTGAAATCGCCGCCGCCGTATCTCCCGGTCGCTATCGGCCAGGTCGTAAACTGGCGCTTGGAGTGGTGGGTGACATGCTGTGTGCTGGGAGGAAAGATGACCTGGTAGTTCTCGTTTGTGTGAACCGCCACGTTGGCGAAACAAAGGATGGTATTGACCACGGGCGTGCGATTCAGGATCCGCAGGGAAGTCTCCAGGTAGGACTTGCCCGGCCTGAGCGTATAGCCGACTGCCCACCTCATACGGTGACGCACTTCAAGCTCGCCCACCCAGATGGTCTTGCTGCCGTCCTTGTTCTCTTCGAGTTTATATTGTACCGGGATAAACGTGCTGGCGCGGTGGTGGTGCGGGATGTTCCACTCGACACCGCCGGAAATCCAGGCGCCGATCAGTCCGATCAGCGCAGGCTTGATAACGTGCTGGCGATAAAAAAAGTCGTAACCATTGGTTTTGTCGACGCCCTCGAAGATGCGCCCGCCTATCTCCGGCATAATGCCGATCTTCACGTATTCGTTCTCCAGGTAGACCATTTTGTAGGTCTTGTCCTGCTTGTTGCCGGTAAGCTTGTCATAAAGTGGATAGGGATAGACCCTTCCCTCGGCCCCCTGGGAGGCGCTTCCGAAATAGAACATCGGATTGGGCTCGGGAGCTCCGGCGAGGTATGTGGGAATTACGATGTCCTGCTCCCAAATCCTGACCGCCGAATCGCCGGCGGCATATATGGAAGATGAAGTGACGCCGAGCAGTGCGCCAAGACACAGAAGTAACGATAATTGGGATATTTTGCGATTCATGACTTTCTTTCTCCAATAGTATTGCCGAACCGTCGGCTTAGTTTATTCCTGACCCGGACTGTCTTCACGGATAATACGGTTTAAAAATGTGTTCAACTGTAAATGTTAGTTGTTTCATACATGATAAAAGGATTTATCACTTTCCGGGCACCAGCATAATAACATAAGTGGGCGGCATCGTTGAAGAAGATACCGCCCTATGCTGTATGCCACCATCAAGGCGCTCGGGTCGCTTCCCAGCGTTGCCCCATCCTCCCCGATGGCGGTGGTATTATACTCATTCATGCTGTTGCCTTAAAGCGTTAAATCCAAAAGAACAGCAGGTTTATTTCATATCAGCCCACCAACTTTTTTTGCTGTTGAGCCAAAAATGTTTCATGGTTTCTTCTGGTACACTCTCACATAGTCGATCAGGAACTTCTGGGGAAAAATACTTTCGTCAATTCCCTTTTGTCCACCCCATGAACCTCCTATGGCCAGATTGAGAATCAGGTAGTGCGGCTGGTCAAAAGGCCAGACATCTACACCTCCGTGCTCGTTGCTGAAAGAAAAATACTTGTGCTCATCGAAGAAAAAGTCCATTTGTTCGGGCGTCCATTCAACAGCATAAGTATGGAATGAGGCGTAAGGTTTGTCTGCTTTAATCTTCGAACCTTTTCCGGTGCCTTTGGTGTGATTGTATTTCGCCATATGGACATTTGCACACACCGTGTTGGGATCGTAACCGACGTATTCCATGATATCGATCTCGCCGCATTTGGGCCAGCCAACTTCCCTGATGTTCGTGCCCAGCATCCAAATGGCCGGCCACACACCTCGTCCTGTCGGCAGCTTCGCCCTGACCTCAACTCGTCCGTAGGTCCAGCTCGCTTTATCCTTCGTGATAAGACTGGCGGAAGTATAGTCGGCTGCTTTACGCGATCTCTGCCATCTTCTCGACGATGCATCGTCTCTATAATCCGGATTAGGCCAGTCTTCTTTCCGCGCCTCTATAACCAGATGACCGTTCTCTACCCGGGCGTTCTCCTTCCGAGCGCTTGTGTAGTACTGCAATTCCCGGTTGCGTACAAAACCCTGCTCGTAATTCCATTTCGCTTCATTCGGCGGTCCCGTATAATCGAACTCATCCGACCAGACAAGCGACCATTCGTTCGCCTGTACCAGGCAGGGCCACAGCAGAATAAATACCAAGCCATAAATCTGTTTCATAAAGCCACGCATGTTCTTTTTCATAACAGCTCCTTTCAATTGAAAATTTAATCATCAGTACCAACCAATACTATATCAGGACGAGGCGGTGCTGTCATACCTTCGCCGAAATAAAAACCGGGTTGAGTCGGTTGATTATAGGCGACATTCTGCCAGGCCACACTCAGCCTGTAAACAGGGTCGTGCATCAATGTATAAAAACGGCGGTCGGCAGGTATCGTCGTCGTAAATATCCGCAGTTCCGTGTTATCGCTTGTTCGCCAGATTACTTCTTCTCTCCAGTCACCCAAAATATCGGCATGGATGCAGGGATTGGATTTTGTCCCGTTATTTCTGACACAATCGTAATCTTCGGCAGAAAGCAATCTGTCTGCTGTGCCGTTGATATAATCCCACTTATCAATCCTGTCGCCATCAAGGATTTCGCGAACCACATCGCCGTCCCACCATATCCCCATATTACATGACCGGGGTTTGGCATCGGATATCTTCTCGCCCTTGCAGTTGTACAGGCCGTCCGAACTGTTTGCCCAGCACTCATAACCTCGATGGCGGGGATCGATATCCAGAGACACACCTCTTCCCGGGTCTCTCAACTGCTGCCCCCATATCACCTCTCCTGTCGCGGCGTCACGAAGGTTGGCGCCGTACGGGTGCTTGGGATTTTCATGAATGGCCCAAACTTCCAGGCCCGGCCGGTCCGGATCGATATCGGACAGATGCATGGCGTCTCCATGCCCCAAACCCGTCGTATAAAGTCCTGTCCCGTCATGATCGATCGCACACGCCCCGTAGATGATTTCATCTTTGCCGTCGCCGTCGACGTCACCGACGCTGAGATTGTGATTGCCCTGCCCTCTGTAGTCTCTGTTGCCGGGCGTTCCGTCATCGCTGTCGAAGGTCCATACCTGCGTCAGTTGGCCGTCTCTGAAATTCCATGCCGCCAGCACCGCTCTTGTATAATAACCGCGGCACATCACGAGGCTCGGCCTTTCGCCGTCGAGATAAGCGATGCACGCAAGAAATCGGTCTACCCGGTTGCCGTAATCGTCGCCCCATACATCTTTGATCTGCTGTGGCGTCGGATTGAGTGTCTCCGAATGGCGGGGAGGAATATAATCGGTCGTAACAAGTGCGGCACCGGTCAGGCCGTCGAATATTGTGAGGAACTCCGGCCCTTCGAGAATGTAGCCCCTCGAATTGCGGTAATCCGCATTAACATCGCCGATGATTTTGCCTTGGCCGTCAACTGTTCCATCCGCCGTTTTGCAGGCAAACTCGGCCTTGCCGTCACCATCGAGATCGTAGACCATAAATTGAGTATAGTGGGCGCCTTCACGGATATTCTTTCCTAAATTAATCCTCCACATCAAAGTACCGTCCAGCTTGTAAGCTTCGAATATCGGTTCATCCGTTGTCCCGCTTCGCGAATTGTCACGGCCTCTCGGCGCCTGGTGCAATACAATCTCATACTCACCGTCACCGTCCAGGTCTCCGACTGAGGCATCATTCGGAGTACAACCCTCGGGAGTTTGAAGCGGGATTGAAATATATGGTTGTAAAGGGGCGTTGCCGCCCAGCATAAAAGCAATACATGCCTGCTGTTCCAGGTTCTCCAGCACGGGTTTAACGAAATAAGAATTTGGTCGGCTCAAATCAACGCCGGTATCGACATAATTTGTGCTTTGAGCTATGGGCTGGTCATTGAGCTTCACCGCTCGCCCGCCGCCGGTAGTTCGGTAGAGATTAAAAGCGATATCCTCCGGATCGGTCCCCAGCATACGCCATCCGACATAGACTTTTCCGCCACCCTGATTTATCGCGACCATGCCGCGTCCCAGCTTCTCCATCTGCCTTTGAGCTTGCACAGAGCCGGTAATAAGAAGGATTGCTCCGATTGTGACAACCATCTTAATTTTAGTCATTGATTACTTTCCCCGACGATATAAGTCCGGACACGGCTGCTCTATTTCGTCGGCTCTTTATCGTCTTTCATTTGCATTTTCTGACCGCTCATCGGTTTTCGGTTGGCTCACCGGTTTACTTCGCCACCATGTAGCGAGAACCGAGCCTGAAATATTCATCCATGGCCCGAAGATAGCCGGTGCAAGGGCTACTTTCGCATTATCTGTTGCGATATCAGAGACAGTCATTGCCAATCCCGAAGCCATACCACCGTTCTGAAGACCAACTTCAATAGCTACCGTCCGGCAATCATTTTCACTCAAACGCGCTGCCCGAGCTCCCCAGTAACCTAAAACATAACCAATAGCATTATGCAGGATACCGGCAAAAATCAGTAAAAGACCGATTTTTTTCAATTCCTCGGCTGAGCGGGCTGTAATAATCGCAATAATAAAGCAAATTCCAACCATGGAAACCAGCGGCAGAACCTTATCCATCCAGTGTTCAGGCCCTTTTAGCATAATTCTTACAATTAACTGTGCAAAAGCCACAATACCTATAAGTATAAACCCGACAACAAATCCATCTTTTGATAAATTCACCCACATATTTTTGGTTACCTCAAGATGCAGGAGCCCCCGAACAGGAGTTCCTTCCTGTAACCCAGTATTACCAACAGTCAGCAATGAGGCGGGTGTATAGTTAATCAATATAACAGATCCTGAAATAGCTATTAAAACTATCACAATCAGTATGATGCTGTTAAGGGAAATTTTATGTTTGGAATATAAAATGTAATGTGCGATCAAGCCTGCTGCTAACGGAACAATAATCATATTGAGAATAGAAAACATCATACCTAAAAAATTCACCTCAATAAACTCACCTGCTAATGTTTTCATCAAAAACGGCGTCATAAGCGGAGAGACTAAGGTTGAGCATGATGTCATTGTCACCGATAAAGCAACATTACCACCGGCCAGGAAGACCATCAGGTTTGAAGCCACGCCGCCGGGGCAGGAGCCGATTAAAACTATTCCGGCTGCTATCTTATCGTCAAATCCAAAGGATTTTGCCAAAGTATATCCAATCAGCGGCATTATTGTAAATTGCAGTATCAACCCGATAAAAACCGCCCAGGGCATTTTTAACACCCTGCCGAAATCGGACAGACTCAGGGTTGTTCCCATACCAAACATGATAATCTGAATTAATGGAACGATAAGAACCTTCAAATTGAATCCATACCAGGTCATAAAGGCAATGGGATAAACCATTGAAACCGATACGAACGCAAAGACCCATGCAGTAAAAGAGAAACTCTTCAATTTAGAATGGCTCATAAAAAACAGAGCCAATGAAGAGAACATTACAATGAGTATCGGCCCAATATAAGATCGACGGCTCGTGGCCAACATAATGACCACTGCCGCCAGGGAAACCAAGAATACGAACTTGAAGTATCCCAGAAACGATTTTACAGTTTGCATGGTTCTCCTTTACTTCAATCTTCTCATGAGCCGAAGATTCTCAGCTCCACAGGCGGTCGTTAGAGCGGTCTCTGTTCCATTCTTCGGTGGGGGCGAAGAGTTCCTGCCCTCGCCCGATGTGCTCCTTTATAACATCGAGATTCAGTTCGATGCCTAAGCCGGGGCCTTCCGGAACACGGGCGAAACCATCGGCGTGTAGCGGCTTGTCGATTCCCGTCACCAAGTCCTCCCACCAGTCGATATCGACCGAGTGGTGCTCCAGGGCAACGAAATTTTCCGTGGCCGCGGCACAATGCACATTAGCCATAAAAGACACCGGCGTGCCGGCAAAGTGCATAGCCATCGCGATGCCGTGCTGCTCTGCGTAGTCGCCGATCTTCTTGGTTTCCAGAATCCCGCCGGCGGTGGCCAGGTCGGGATGCACCATATCGACGGCACGCTCGTCGATAAGCGGTTTGAAGCCGTCGAGCAGATAGATATCTTCACCAGTCAGCAGCGGCACATCGATAGCATTCTTAATTTCCTTGAGCATCTCGGTATATTCCCACGGCACCATATCCTCCAGCCATGCGAGCTGGTAGGGC
>JBARRE010000123.1:0-4449 GCA_049644065.1 Sedimentisphaerales bacterium
TTCTTTGTCCAATCCTGAGCCGGACTCAGCACCCGCTTCGCCTCGGAATACTTGAAATTGTTGTCGTACAACAGCGGCATAGACTGGTCACCCCCGTGCACGATCGTCGTCTCGACATAATGTTCACCTGCGGACCAATTCGGATTCGGATGCCCCACTGTCGAACCGTTATTCGCGGTTTCGTATCCATCTTTCCACGTCGTCCATATCTCGCGGGGTGGATAGTCATTGTAATCTTCAAAGTCTTCCACGATAAGATAATCGGGTGTCGTGAAGCTCCAGAGCTCACCTTCCAACGCGGGGCTTTGGGCCTCGTCCACCTCATCGACCCGCCAGAAGTAAGTTTGGCTCAAGTCGAGCGTCCCTGCATCGTAGGCGGGTTCAGTCACTGAACCAACAGAAGCGGTGCCGTTTAACACGACTTCTCTGTCGATGTCCAGGTGCACATTATGCGTGGCAGCCTCTCGTCCCGCTCTCCAACCAAGCACCACGTCCGGATCCACATTGATTGCCCCATCCGCCGGATCGGGCTCTCTTGCCCAGATGGGTATGTAATGGAAGCGAACCTCACTGAGACCATACTGGCTAAGCCAGCCTCCCACGCTCCAGTTGCTGTTAGCTGTAAGCCTGACGTACTTTGCGGTTACGCCACTAAGATCAACAGTGGTATCGTGCACGCAGTCGGGTGTGCCGGGCGACTGGGCAAACTCATGAGTCGTTCCCAATGTTGTATAGTTGATGCCGTCGAGTGAATATTCAATGGAAACATTCTTGAACCCGTAACCGATAGAACTCTCAATTGCCTGATTCTGATTCCAGACCCACATCTCGTGGAGTTTGTAAACCTTATCGAACTGAAATTCAATCCAGGTCGGCTGGGGCCCCACGAAACTGCTCAGCCACATATCCTCCATATTTGTCGAATGCAGGTCGCCGTCAAGCCCGGAGCCATCAATCGTTTTCTCAGGCTCCGTATTGTCCAGGAAAAAGCTGGAAGCTGTGGCGGTGATAACTGAACCGGGAATTTGATAGCCAAAGGGCTCAGCAGTGAATTGCCAGACGTTGCCTTTGTGTACCGTAATACCGCCGGACTCAACCTCATCGATTCGCCAGTAGTAAGTTTTTCCAAAACCAAGAGTTTCTCCGACAGCATACTGGTTAGGATCCTGTCGCCCCTTATAGACGCTGCGGGGGTCTGTTATCGTATCAGCGGCGGTCACGCCGTCAAGACTGTCTCCGAAATACACATCGTGTTTGTCGGCCTCTACTCCCGGCTTCCAGCTAAGAACCACGTCATCCACCACATCCAATTGCCGGCCATCGGGCGGACTCGGCTCGACCGCCTTCACTCCTGAAAAACCGGTAATCCCAAGGATCTCCTCTTCGGACAAAACCCTGTTATAGATGCGGACGTCATCAATCAAACCGTTGAAATACTGTTTTGGGGCGGGATCGCTCCTCTTGTAATGTGCGCCGATAGTTCCGTAATACGCAGTAGCACCACCGTCCAGGACTCCCGAAGAAGCGACCGAGACATTCGTCCTGCCGTCGATGTACAGTTTGTACTCCGTCCCGTCATACGCCCCGGCTACATGATGCCACGTCCCATCGTCCACGGGAATGGTTCCGACGGCCGCGGATACCGGACTCGTGCCATTCACTTGAAACGCGACGTTTCCGCCTGAGCCGCCGCTCAGTCTCCATGCGTACCCGAGACCAGCGATAATACCGGTTGAGTTCAGCGAACTCGTCTTTATCCAGGCCATGGCCGTCATTTCCGTTGCGACTATGCCCTGCCAGCTTCTTTGGCAGTGTACAAAGTCCCCATCGGCAGCCAGACTCAGAACGTACGAACCTCTGTCGTCATCCCAGATGATTTGTGCGCCACCTTTCGGCTCGCCCGTGATAGCGGCAGAGTCGGTGCCGGTGTTGCTGAAGTCGTTAACACCTTCAAACTGATAGTGAGCTACGGGTTCCTGGGCGGCCCGGATATGACCGGCCAAAGCCAACACTAAAACCAGAGAACTCAAATGCAACAACTTTCGAAACATGATATTCCTCCTTCAAAAAGCTAATAAAACCCTATCTTTGGCTACACTAACAGATATTCCCTGACTCATAATCCCTTATTTGACAGCACAACTCCCTTCCGAATTCAAGCCTTTCTGTACGCAGGCTATTCAACGGCTACCTCATAAATCCAATTTAGCTTATTGCATCCATTTAACAAACACCTTTTTGCGTAATATCTCCACCAATTTGCGCAAAAACCAGCGTGCATTTGTCCACAACAGGAAGTTTGCCCCGTCCTCCTGGCTGGTACAAACAAGCTGGGCAATCCGAATGTCGTTTACTTCAGTTCCCTGATTTTGATATTGCGGAACCAGATTGGCGCCCCGGCGTGTTTTCCCTGCAGGCCGATCTTCCCTTTCGTCGGGTGTTCGGCGAGCGGCTTATTCAGCCACGGCGGGATCTCCGAGCCGTCGGGATTAGTCTTGGCGCTCGTCCAAAGGCTCATGTCCATCGAAGCGATGCGCTCGCCGTTGAGCGCCACGTCGATCTGTTTGCCCACGCACTTTATGGTGAAACGGTTCCACTGGCCGGGCTTTTTGACGACACTTTTGCTTGGCGCCAGATGGCCGAAGATCGCTCCGCACTGCCACGTCTTGGGGGACTTGGCCCACTGCTCGGCAAAGTCGTCGGCAATCTGTATCTCTACCGAATTGGGAATCCAGTTTTTCATATCGGTGCAGTAGACCACGACGCCGCTGTTTGTGCCGGGCGCCGTTTTGAATTCTAGGTCCAGCACGAAATTGTCGTAGCCCTTTTTTGTCCAGATTGCCTGGTCTTCACTGGCGGTTAAAACGCCGTCCTCGAATGTCCAGATGCCTTCGGGGAATACGGCGTTCGATAAATCCTTCGCAAACAAGTCCGGCCATTTACGCGTATTGGGATGAGTTTGTGTGCGTGCGGTATCTGTTCTTCCGCGTTGTTCGACGGCTGTCTCCCTGGGCACTTTTATGGTTGGTTCGCCCTTTAAGAATCCGAGAGATGTGAGAAACTTGTCCACATCGAGAAGCGTTCGTTCGGTCCACGGCGAGCGATTGAAAAAGCCGTGTCCCTGTCCTTCGGCGAGATATTCGTCCGCCCGGACGCCTATGGCGTGGGCCTTTTTCCAGTATTCATCGCCGAAAATTTTCAGTCGGTCATTCGTGCCGAACAGGATAATCGCGGGTGGTGAGTTCTTATCCAGATATCGTGTCGGAGAAATCTTGCGGGCGAGCTGTTCGTCGCCGTTAAGGCGTTTGAGCATCTGTTCGTTCTCGAAGCTCAGAACCGGATTGAACAGCACCATCGCCTGCGGGATCGTCGAGATCGACAGATCGTCGCCGTCGGCTTCTACACTTTTAGAAATCATCATACAGGCCGCCAGGTGTCCACCTGCTGAGCCGCCCGAAGCTATCAATTTTTTCGGATCAATCCCGAGCCGCCCGGCGTTACGGCGCATCCAGCGGACGGCACTGCGTGCATCCTCGACGCACTTGTCGGGCGTCACACCGTCCCTGCTCTTGACTCGATAGTCGGCACGGGCGGCAACCATTCCCCGGCCGGCAAGGTACTCGGCCTGAGGCTGGAATTGCTCTACTTTGCCGCCAGTCCAGCCGCCGCCGAAAAAGAAGATGATGCCGGGACGGGAATCGCCGGCTTTCCAGCCGGGGGGATAATGGATATGGATATGCAGATCTCTGTCGCCGACGGTCTTGTACGTCATGGTCTTGACGTCCGGCGTGCCTTCAGCGGCGAAAATTGTGCCGCTCATAAAAATGATTATCGCTGCCGATATGGCCATAATGACTTTGAGAGCCTTGCCGAACGGATTGCTGATTTCTCTTTTCATGCTTTTCTCCTTTGGTATTTGCATTTACTTAAACTGGCCATTTTGAGCCGAATTATATGGTAACTTGTACAAAAATAACAACATAATCCAATTTGTCATTCCCGCGAAAGCGGGAATCCACTAAATCAGTTAAGTTCTTGGATCCCTGCTTTCGCAGGGATGACAGTGTGGATTGCACCTGGAAGTAATTTAAAAAGCCAAGACAACAGTTGCTTTTCCGGGATAAAATTGGTAGCGTTACGTATTGTGCTTTGATTGTATTGCCGATTAGAAATCGCAAATATATGGAGAACGATTATGAAGCCTCTTACACGCCGCACATTTTTAAAGGATTCCCTGGTAGGCGGAGCAGCCGCAGCGCTCGCGCCTTATTCGCGTGTGCTCGGCGCCAATGATGATATTCGCGTCGCCGTAGTGGGTTTTCGCAGCCAGGGCAGCAATCATATCAAGTGGTTCGGAAATATCCCCGGAGTTCGGGTTGTAGCTCTTTGCGATGCCGATCGGAATCTTATCGACCGCGAGGTCGGGAAATTAAAAGAACGCAACGAAAA
>JBARRE010000124.1:0-14729 GCA_049644065.1 Sedimentisphaerales bacterium
AATATATACTTTAGAACCCATAAAAAAATCCCTTGCGATCAAAAAGGTCAGTCTGCCATTTTACAACTATTCAGTTTGGTTTGAAAGCATACAAAATATATTATTTTTTCACGGTTTGCAAGTATAGCTTAAAAAAACAAATGTTCACACAATATCTTTACGCCGATACCTATAAGAATCAGACCGCCGAGAGCTTCGATTCTGTTCTCGAAAAAATGTCCGAATTTCTTGCCGATCAGAACTCCTGCATAGGAAAGACCAAATGTTATCAGACCTATGATTGTCACCGCCACGATAATGGAACTGGTGATAAGTGAAAGTGTAATGCCGACCGCCAGAGCGTCGATACTGGTTGCGACCGACAACACCAGCAAAACAAAAACATTGGACGGGTCTGGATTTTCCTCGATAGATTTGATTTTGAACGACTCATAAATCATTTTGCCGCCAACCGCTGCTAAAAGAGCAAAGGCGATCCAATGGTCATAATCTGTTATGTAAACCTTGAAACTCAGTCCCGCCAGAGAGCCTATCAGCGGCATAAACGCCTGGAAAGCTCCGAAGAAAAGGGCCATTCGCAGCGCGTGCTTAACATGTAGCTGCTTATACGCACTCCCACTGACAATAGAGACCACAAATGCATCCATTGCCAGCCCGACAGCTATGACAATGATTGTAATTAATTCCATAACACAATTTCAAAGCTACTCTGTATCTACTCGGCTTTAATTATGCCCTTTTCGGTCAGGTTTTCCTTGATCTTCAGGCCGGGCTTGACGATTAAAAACTCGCTTTCGTTCCAGTCGCCGTCGACGAACCTTTGCATAAGAGCCGGGTCGCCCTTTAGCTCATCGTAGTTCCATTTGAGATATTCGGCACAGCGTTTCGTATAATTCTTGCATTCATTCGAGTTGGCAAAACCCCAGTCGATATACGTTGCCCAATTGTATTGCTTCATCCACCCTTGTTCGGTTTCCATCAGATATTGAGCGTTATCGTCACCGTATTTTTCCTGATATTCCTTGAGCGTTGTTTCATAGCGTTCTTTGCCGGGCTGCTTGCCGGACTCGATCCAGCCGGCGCTGTACCAATAAACGCCGCGGTGGGAGTCGAAATATTCCTGGTATTTATCCTTCGAGCCGAGCAGCAGCGTAACGCAGTCATGTCCCCGCGGCACGACAATCGGGATTTTCGCCGACAGACCGACAATGCCGTTGCTGCAAAGGCCATAGCCGAGCAGTGAGGCGTCGTAGGGACGCCCCTGAATGTCGAGAGTGTTATTCAGATCTTTCTGAACTTCTTCGCGAAGTTTGTCCGGCTCATCGTGAAGACCCTGCGGCATCAACACTACATCAACGACATTCTTCGAGCGGGCAGCACAAAAATAGGCCTCTCTCTGCATTACCTTACATAAAATAAATTGAAGTCTCATACGAAAGTTCTCCGCCGGTCCAATTGCCCGGGACGGAATCGGTCCTTATGGATTGCATGTTTTGCAGGGTCTTTTTCCTGCCTTTATTGCTTCGTCTTTGCTTTTATAGCTTACGAGGTTCTGGGCGGAAATGTTCTTGCCCCAACGACATTCCGATTTGTGGAAGACATTACTGCTTTTAGACGCGACATATTTGTGTTCGCTTATCGCCGAATTCACATCTGTTTCGTCTTGTTTCTCCGGGATTTTCGACAAAGCGGTTTTATTTATATCGGCATCAGATGATTTTGTACCGGCCGGATTTGTTGATTTATGTATGTTGATAAAGCCTTCAACCTGCTCCAGAACGACATCAGTGACTTTAGCAGACATATTTTCCGCCGATACGGCCTGCATTACCGGTGCCGACTGCCAGATGTCGGCCCTGAAAACCGGATTTCGTTCGTCTTTCAGGCAGACGGCCCTTGCCAGTGCCGTCCGAATGTGGAATACACGCTGCTGCGAATCTTCGAGGCTGAGCGTGGTGACGGAGATCCGTAGTTCCGGGATGCTTAAAATGTTATCTGCCGTGGGCGTGTCTAATTCTATGCCGGCCTGGCGTAACTTTTCTTTTACATTTTTTTCGAGCTGCTTCCAAACCGGCACATCTTTTTCCGGCCTGGTGCCATATCGCAAAACAGCGACATGCAATTTATCAATCCCGGCCAGAGCCGGATGAGGCTGGTTGATGAACAGAGGCTCCTCGCCGGGTGGAGGTAGCTCTACCTGGCCCGGAACCGGAACGCTGAAAAATCCGACGGCAATTACCAAAATGAGATAATAAGCTTTGGTTTTCATAATTTCCCCTCTTTTACCGCAATTGTGTTTGGGTTTGTGACTTTAGCTCGATTCGTACAAGGACATGACCGGTATTCCGGTCTTAGCTTACGTCTAAGGCTTTGCTTACCGCACCCTTCATCTTCACAAGACCGGTCTTCGCCACAGCTAGCGGATCCTGCTTCCAATAGTCTGGATTGAACAACTCCAGCGACAGAAATGCCCGGCTACCGTTGGTTTGCAGGTCGCGGATGATTTGCGTCAGCGGGGCTATGCCGTCCCCGGGATAGACACGGTCGCGGTCGCCTATCGTCTCTCTCGGCGGGTCGGCAGGATAGTCATTCAAGTGAAAGACCTGGATGGCGTGGGCGCTTATCTGTTTCAGGCCGTTGAAATCGGAACCGCCTTTGTAGGTGTGATAAACGTCCGGCAGCAGGCATGCTTTCGGGTGGCCGCTCTCAATCACCACGAACATCGCCTGGCCTAACCGGTGCAGATTTTTCGAAGAACCCCATATTTCGAGTTGCGGCACAACGCCCATCTGCTCGCCCAGCTCCAGCAGCGCGCGATAACGCTCGGCGGCTTTCATCAGGTCGAGTCCCGCCTCCCGGGTGGCGCCGGCCGGAGGCGCGGCGATGCGTTTGCCGCCGATTTGGGCCAGCACGTCCATGTCGCGTCTGACTTGTTCGAGACCTTTGGCACGCTGGGCGTCGTCGTCCACAATCCATTGAAAAAAGGAAATGGAGCTCTCGACGGTCAGGCCAGAATCGCTGATTTTCCTGCGAATGTCCTTGAGATTGCCGCCGTCCCTGACATAACTGTGAATTTTATCAACCCACGGCTCGATCGCGTTATAGCCCGCCTGAGCGGTAATTTCGATCTCCTTTTCCAGGCTCAGCTTTTGTCCGCGAATCGTGCTGGTGTTGAAACAGTAGCGAAAGGGCATTGTTGATCCGGAGCCGGCTTTGCTTGCGCCCCCGAATGCGATGGTTGTCCTTTTCGTGGTTACATCAAAGCCGATCGCAGCACCGGCACCGGCCATAAATCGGCGGCGTGATAGACTGTTTTTTTTCATAATAATCTCCTGCTTTTATAAAAAATTCGCCGGGTTTTCTCCGGATTACGCTATAAGCGTAAATGCTTCGGTCACGTTCATTCCTTCTTCAATACCGAGTGCTTTGGCTTTTGCGTTTGCTTTTGTGACCTTTCGGTCGCCAAATCGTTCCAGCGTGCCTATCGGGTTGTCCGGCGTGCTTTCCACTATCGCTGCGGCGACTCCGTATCCTTCACATGCGTCGATGTCAATCGCGGGGCATGCCAGAAAACCTTTCGATCCGGTCACCAGCAGAATATTAAATCCCGCCCATTTGGTCTGCACGCCTTCGACGAGGCCGTTTGGCGTCTGATATGTTTGCGTATTAATTTCCATGATTAATTATTCCTTTGTCATCCCTGAAAAGACGGAAATCTGCATTCAAAATGAATCAATCATACGGGCTTGCCGAGCTGTCCGGTAATTTCGGCCAGCTTCTCATCGAGAAGCTCTTTGCTCTTGGCTTCTATATTTAATCGCAGCAGCGGCTCGGTATTACTCGGCCTGCAATTAAACCACCAGTCTTTGTACACGATTGTCACGCCGTCCAGGTGGTCGATTTTCCCGTCGCTGTATCTTCTTGTCAGCTCGTCCATTTTAGCTTGTTTATTTTCAACTATGAAGTTCATCTCGCCGCTGCTGGAATATCTTCGCAGCGGACTGATTAGCTCGCTTATCGGGGCATCGTCTGCTTCGCTGATAATGTTTATTACGTGCACCAGCGTAATCATGCCAGAGTCGGCATAGAAGTTCTCGCGGTAATAGAAATGCCCCGAAAGTTCTCCGCCGAATACCGAGTGCGAATCCCGCAGGGCTTTCTTCATATAAGCGTGTCCCACTCTTTCTCTACGCGGCGTGCCGCCGTGCTTGATGATTTCCTCGACAACAACTCTGCTGCTGCGCAAATCGTAAACAACCGTTGATTTCGGGTCTTTCTCTAAAAAATACGGCACCATCAAAGCGGTCATCAAGTCGCAGCCGATAGTATCGCCTTTCTCGTCAATCATCATCAGCCTGTCGGCGTCACCGTCGAAGCATACGCCGAAATCACACTTGTTTTTCTTGACCGCCGCTTTTACCTCAGCCAGATATTTTTCGACCAGCGGATTCGGCTCATGTTTGAATTTGCCGGTGTGCTCGAAGTTAAGTTCGATTATTTCTACCGGCAGCTTGCCGAAAATCGCCGGCACCATCTTGCCCGCCATTCCGTTGGAAGCATCGACTGCGATTTTCATTTTCTTTATATTCGGCCTGAGAAACTTCAGTACGTGCTTTTTGTATTCAGCGGTCAAATCACGGCTTTCGACCGTGCCGGTAGCCTTGCCCTTGGTATGAAGCAGGGCCATTGCGATATGCTCTATATCTTTCAGGCCGGTATCGCCGCCGATCGGCTTGGCGTCCAGGCCGGATATCTTGAATCCGTTATATTTGGCAGGGTTATGCGAAGCCGTGACTTGAACACCGCCGCACGTGCCAAAATGGTTGATTGCGAAATACATCTGGGGCGTGTCAATCATTCCGATATCTATGACATTTGCGCCTGTGGAGTTCATTCCCTCGATAAGGGCGTTGGCCATCGCTTCACTGTGCGTTCTCATATCACGGCCGACGCACAGCGACTGAGAAGCCGCCTGGCCCCGCTCGTAACCGCGAAGCAGCGACCTCAAAAATCGGGCCGTCGCGCAGCCGATCTTCCACGCATCCTCCTCATTAAGCTGGTCGGGATAAATACCTCTTATTTTCTCAAAATCAAAAATTCCAGGATTCATATTATAGATTTTCTTATCCGAAAGCAACTTTTGTGGATTCTTTGCCAACTAGCGCAACGAACATTATCATAATTGCCAAACACTATATACCGGCAGTGTATGGAAAGTCAACTATAAATCGCCCCTTAATCTTTCGGACAGGACGGCAGTGGCTCTAAGAGTCGGCTGTGCACATGCCCATTGGACGCGACGACGGAGAAATCCATTTGTGCTTGATTAGAATAGTGAGGTGGTTCACCAGAAAAATTCGTAAATTTGCCTCCGGCTTCTTCGACCATGAGCGCTCCTGCCGCAAAATCCCATAATTTTTGTGCAGGTGCAACGAAACCGTCGATTCTTCCACACGCGATGTAACATAACTCTTGTGCGCAGGATCCTCCTCCTCGAATGGACCGACATGAGGGTACCAGTTGAGTTCGTGGGTTGTCGTACTGTGGTGTCCGCAAAAAGCTATGGCTAAAGCTGAGAATGCTGTCCAGAAGCTCCCCACGGGAGGATACAGTTATTGGCCTGCCGTTAAGATACGACCCGCCTGCCCGGAGGGCCGTGAAAAGTTCAGAGTTGGATGGGCAAGCGACAATTCCGAGAATCGGCTGCCATTCATACAGCAGAGCGAGCGACACACTGAAAGATTGTAGCCCCCGGACGTAGTAGCTGGAACCATCCAATGGATCAATGATCCAAGTGAATTTATTATGTCGAGACATTTGCCCCCGCTCTTCCGATACAAACGAATGCCTATGCAGCGCCTTGTCCAGGAATCCGATGATGATTTCCTCGCTCCGAAGATCTTCTTCGGAGACGATGCTGTGATGCGATTCCTTCTGCTCGATATGGTTGGAGTGCCCCCAGTGGTCAAGTAAGTGCTGAGACGCCAGGAGAACAGCTTGCTTGCCAAACGATAAGAGTCTATCAAGTTCTTTCTTAGGAATGTCCATAATTAGGGTGCCTCCCCCGGATTTCGGTAAGGTTGGCTTTCCGTCTCTGTAGCTGTAGAGGTCGAGATATCCTTGCTTATGGTTTGTAACCAGTAAGGATATCCACCTATTATACCGGCATTATCACCCAATTCTGATTCTATTACATCTTCAGGTTTGAGCGGCTGAATGTCTCCGATCCGTCCTATTTCATCGCGGGCTGCTGCAAGCACTTCTGGGTGTGCATGGGCACAACCCCCGCCAACGATGATTCGGTCGGGCATGAAGCAAAGAGCAAGTGAACGGACGCATAGTGCAAACGCAGCAGATACTCGGACGATTGGATCCGACTCACAATCAGTGGGGCCGACAACGTCGCTATCCGTTGTGGCAGTCACTGCTTTGCCGATCGACCGTTCCAAAGCGATTCCAGATCCAAGTTGCTCAACCGTTTGACGGGATCCCAAATCAATGATGGTATGGCCAACCTCGCCAAGGGAGTACTGACCAACAATGAGCTGTCCGCCAAGAATAACTCCGGCGCCTACACCGCTTCCACAAGAGGCAAACACTAGGTTTTCAACATTTCTGCCAGCACCGAATTGATACTCGCCGAGCACAGCTATATCTGTATCGTTTGCAATTAGCCATAAAGGCTCAGATAATTCACGCACAGTCTCCGACAGTTCTTTAATGTTCCAATGAAGGAGATTTGGTAACTTCACAACGTTATTTCGAGCGTAATCGACAGGCCCGGGTACTCCAAGTATGACTGCGTGAATACAGCAGTCTGTATTTTTTACAACGTCAAGTGCTTTGTCAATCAGCGGGAGGAATCCCAGTTGCGGGGTTGCTACTTTCCAGTAGCAATGGATCTTGCCATCGCGTCCTACCAGTGCAATTATTGTCCAAGTCGCCCCAACGTTGACTGTTATGACGCAATCGTCTTTCATTACACTCTCCATTACTGTTATCGCCACAAGAGAGAAACCAACACGGCTGTTAATGCTACTAATGAAAGAGTGAAGCCCGTAAAGAAAATAAATCCAGGTCCCTCGTATAATCCCCACATCGCTTGTATCTTGTCCTGCCCGGATTCGCCAAGCCGCATGAAAAGATCTGACCTTTCATTGCGACATTTGTTGAGACGTTTGTGGATGTAGACCAGTTGACAGCAAGCAAAACCAGTGTAGGCAATTACGACAACAGTTAGAATCGTACGCAAGCCACTCAGGTCTGGGCACTTGTTCTTGTCAAGCAATACATAGGCAATTGCGGCGAGTACGGCGGCGTGGAATGCTGTTGCCTTTCACTCAGTATCCCGATAACGCGTCACTTCGTTTTTTTGCTGAGTTATGCTATCTCGGAGGAATTGGAAGTCCCTTTCTGACAGATCTGATGCTTCGTGGACCATATGGCGTTTTCCTCATTGTATATATCCCCGAACGCGGAGTTTTTCCAAAATTACATTTGATGGTTAGTCCTTTACTCGGATTCTGCTTATTCTACAGGTTGTATATGCGATCATTATACAGTTATATCGATCCATGAATCGACGAGAATATCTCCTGATTTTTCTACAAAGATTTTGTCCATTGCACAATTATATATTGGCAGGAAATTTCTGCTAATCGCAACGATCTTTGATAGTCTATTTTGCCCATTAGCGTACATCATTATCCCATTGACTGTCAATATCCTTGTACGCATCCAGTTTGATCCTGAATATGTCTCGTATATGCACCATGTCCTCTTCTGTTTTGCCTTCGAAGATGAGAACCAATTCCGGCAAATTCGAGGACGCACGAACCAAGCCCCATCCATTGTCAAAGAGCACTCTTGCCCCGTTAATATCGTTCACACGCGAACCGTACTCCCCTTTAAAGTCGGCAATCAACTGATCAACAATATCGTACTTAATCTGGTCCGGACAATGGGCTTTGATTTCTGGCGAGGTAACGTATTGAGGGAAGGAACTCAGGATTTTGGTGATTGGTTTCTTTTCATGGGACAAATATTCAACCAGTTTTGCGGCTGTAAATATGGCATCGTCAAAGCCGTAATAGTCGTCTCCGCCAACAAAAATATGCCCACTCCGTTCTCCTGCTAAATCCGCGTTGATCTCATGCATTTTAGACTTGATGTGAGAGTGTCCGGTCTTCCACATGATCGGTTCGCCACCGTACGCTCTAATGACCTCGGGGAGTGCCTGAGTACATTTTACGTCAAAAACGATTTTAGCACCCGGCTTTTTCTCAAGCAACTGTCTTGCCAGAATCATAAGTAGTCTATCGCTCCAAAGATTCTGTCCATTCTCGTCAATAATCCCAATTCGATCACCATCGCCGTCAAAACCGATCCCGACGTCGGCATGGATGTATTTATGTGTTACCATCTCGCTCAGACGTTTTCTTGCATGGAGATCCGAGGGATTGGGGAAGTAGTGTGGGTAACTCATATCAGGATCACAATACAGTTGGAAAGTGGGGCATCCCAGCTTGTGGAAAACCTCCCAGGCAAAGACTCCGGCCCCACCGTTTCCGGCTTCGATGACAACACGAGGAGGACGAGACGTGTCCATATTTATCCGTTTTACCACATCATCGATATAATCATCCCGAACGTCAACTTGTTCGATACTACCACCGCTCGTTTCTGCGAATTCTTCACTTTCCACGACAGAATAAAGTTCTTTGATTTCCTGGGGACCCAACGTCTTCGAGTAGCCGTGGGCGAGCTTAAATCCGCACCAGCCATCTGGGTTGTGACTAGCTGTTATCATAATTGCGGCGGGAGATTTGCAGTGGTACTGAGCAAAGTAGACAACAGGACTCAAACTCAGATCGATATCGATCACATGAAATCCACATTGTACCATTGCCTCCTTAGCAACTTCAGAAAATCGCGGAGAATAAGAACGATTGTCGTAGCCGATTATAACGGTTTTGTTTGTCTGATCAAGCTGTCTAAGCCAAGTCCCAAACGCTTTGATTATCAGCGAAACATTATCCTCGTTAAGCTCTTCATCATTCACTCGTCCACGAACATCGTATTCACGAAACATATTTCTGAAGTTCTGATTCATTCCTTAGCTACCTCTCATCTTGTATGACAATAAATTTCTCTTAAAATAAAATTATATAATTCTTAGGTGGATTTGTCCAGTACAAACAATGTGCTTGTTTATCTTTGGGAGAAGAGACTCGAAGTCATATAAATTTATATCATTTTTTCTCAACATTATCAGTTTCTCTCGGTCTTGGGCCAACATGCGCAAAGACATCAACGCGTGAGAAGTCTTTTTACTCCATCTCAGAATCCAATATGCCATGCTATACTAACATGTAATTGCGTACCTGTCAAACAAGAATTACTGTTAACCAATGTTAAAAATTACCCATTTTTTTTTTTGCTTGTAAAAGTGCTCATTTTCTATAAATCTTGTAGTTCTCCTGATCCTGTCAAGAATACGACGGATAGTTCATATCCAGTAGAATTCAGACAAATCAGCAAGTTCTTGGATGCAAATAAAGATGGAAAAGTCTGAAAAAGTGTCTCTATGCTGCGGTGAAAATCAGGTAGAGACCGCCGAGCAGGACGAGGATGCCGCAGATTTTTTTCAGGATGACCGCTCCTTTGGATTTTTCGTTCCAGTTCATGTAGCGCTGGACAAGCTCGGTGCAGGTTCCGGCGAAAACAATCACGGAGCAATGGCCCACGCCGTAGACGGCAAGCAGGGCGATGCCGTAGGACAGGCTTGTTGAGGCGACTTTGAACGTAACACCGAGCATCGGGGCCATAAAGGCGAAAGTACACGGGCCCAGCGCGATGCCGAAGACAAGCCCGAGAATGAAGGCTGCCAGCATGCCCTTGCGTTTCATGCCGACCTGGCTCGGGCCTGAGAAGGGCATTGGGATAACATCCAGAAGGTGCAGGCCGACGACGAAAAAGATGACAGCCACGAAGTAATTGCCGTATCGGCCGACGTTGCCCATCATTCTGCCTAAGGCGGCGGTAACGGCCCCGATCGCGCCTATTGTAATCAGGATGCCTACTGCAAAAAGTGTTGATGTGATGAAGGCCCGTTTGGTCGACATCTTTCCCTGCCGGCCGATAAATCCGACGATAAGAGGGATGCTCGCCAGGTGACACGGACTGAGAAGTATGCTCAGGATACCCCAGATAAAGGCGGCGGCCAGAGCTATTGCGGCTGTGCCCTCAACGGCATGTGTCAGCGTTATAAAAAGTTTTTCCATCTGTTATTTGCTCCCCATTTCCGATATTTTTGCCTCAATCTGGTCCTGCGGGAAAAATCCGACGTGGCGGAAAAACTCTTTGCCGGTTTTATCGAAGAATATCTGGATGGGAATAGACTGCACGCCGTAGCGTGATGCAAGTATCGGTTCTTCTGTTACGTTAATAAAGAGGACGTCAACTTTGTCCTTGTATTTTTCCCGCAGTGTTTCGAGTATCGGTTCCATCATCTTACACGGCACGCAGCCGGTGGAGCCAAAATCGATAAGGGACGCTCTGCCGCTTGCGCGGGCCTTGTCGACGGGATTATCCTTTGCAAGAGCCGCCTGGACCTTTAGCCACGGGGCGGAGATTTCAATCGGCATTCTGCGGCCGATCGTCCGGATGCGCTCATTGACGAGTTCCTGCTGTTTCTGCTGGAGCAGGAATTGCCGGATTTGGGGCTTGACCTGCACGAGAGAAGCGCCGCCGAACATTTCAGTATTGCCGTTGTAGAAAACGACGATTTCTTCGTCGGTGACTTCCAACGTTTTCATTAAGCTGCGCAAATGGTCCTGGATAATTGCCTGTTCGTTCTTTTGCGAGATGTCATCGCTGCTTTTGGCTGCCGCCGCCCTCGCCTCGGACAGGAGCAACTTGAAGGTTGCCATTTGTTCTAAAATGAAAAAGGCATTTTTCCTGAGTGCCGGTCGCATTTTCTCGTCGGCCCCGGCGATTTCTTCACTTAACTCCTTGCCGTTAATAACGAGATTGCCGGCTTTAAGCAATGTTCCTTCCGGGAGCGTTGAAGCGGAGGCGAAGGCCAGTGCTCCCGTTGTCAGGCCCGGATACAGGTCATTGACGAGCTGTTGTTTTGGCGCCGATGGATTCGCCGTGCTGTTTGTTTCGTTCGCCTGAAGGGGTATCGCCGATGCGACTAAAGAAAGGCACACGATTGTAACAATACTGAAAATTTTCACTTTTAAGCTCCTCATATTTGACTCCGCATAGAGAAAGCTGCGGGTCGGACAATTTTATTTTGGGACACATTCACCGATCTTGCAGGCCTTTTGAATCTGCTGGGGCGAGAGTTTCATTTTGTTGGCAAGGGCCTGGCTGATACTGATCAGCCTGCCCGTCTCATAAGGATTCTGCTCGACCCATTTTTCGAGGTTTTGTGCAGTGACGAAGAAACCCTGGTGAAAGCACCCGGCCGAGCCCCAAGTACCATCGGCCTTTTGTCGCTGGCCGAACCACGCCACGGTGGTCGTCGGCTCCAGCGACGCAACCTTGCCATCCAGGCTCTTAACGATGATTTGCTCGCCGGTCAGGCGGTCCTTTTCCTTAACTTCGATGTCGCTGCCGGTTCTGGCGGCCACGCCCAGGGCGCAGTGCGAGCAGCAGCCCCATGTATGAAGCCCGCCGGCTATGACCCGGGCTGCGTCTTGCGGGTAAACCGCCCGGTCGCAGAAGCCGCAGCGTGTAGTCAATTCCTTGTCCTGCAGAATCTCCCAGCCGATGATGCTGCCGGACGCGGTTTTCTGCTCCGCTTCGGCCTTGTCATTGTCGGCAAAGGCTTTGGCAGCCGGCCTTCCGGTTTCGCCGTCCATGTCGTATACGTACACGGCATCGGCAGCCGGCATGAGTTCGCCCGTTGCCCAGTCCGTCACGGAGACCTTTTTCTCAAAATCGGTTTTGTCTTCCGTGAGGCAGGAATACATGATGAAATAGCAATGCGGCGAGCACAGCCGGACCGGCCCTTTGTCGGTCTTAACCGTCACAAGTGTTTTGGCATTTATATCGCCGTCACACATGTAGCAAATTTGGTCCCTGGTGCGATTGTCGGTCTGAGCGGCAGTAAGCCTCTCGAACGCCGGCGACTGCGCGGCCGAGCCTGCCAGGTCGACGCCGAACTCTTTCCACTTTGCAAAGATGTCATCTTTGGCGTAGAAGCCCTCGTGGCGGAAGAGTTCTTTGCCGGCAGCGTCATAGAATATCTGCGTGGGGATCAGTTGGATCTTGTAGAGTTTTGACAGGGCGGGTTGTTTGCTGACGTCCAGGAAATGGACCGTCAATGTCTCTGCATATTCGGTCTTGAGTTCTTCGAGGATAGGCGCCATCATTTTGCACGGGATGCATTGATCGGAGCCAAGATCGATTAGGACGGGCAGGCCCTTTCCCGTGAGTTGCTCCGGCCCGAATTCCGCCGGAACCTTATCACCGCCGGACTTATTTTGCCTCACTGCAATCGTGATAACAACTGCGGCAATTAGAACGGCAACAATCGCAATTTTTCCTGCTTTATTCATTTTGATTACCTTTCTTGATTTTTGATTTTGCCTACCTGCAAAAAAAACTCAAGCCTAAGTAAGCATTTGCTTAATTTCATCGGGCGACGGCACTTTGCCGACGACCTTAACTTCGCCGTCCACGACAAGGGCGGGTGTCATCATCACGCCGAATTTCATCATATCGTTGATATCCGTTACCTTCTCCACCTCAAATTCGAGTTCGAGTTCCTTCGCGGCCGCTTCTGCGTTTTCGGCCAGTTTCTTGCATTTGGGGCAGCCCGTGCCGAGAATTTGTATTTTTTTCATAATGTCTCCTTAGCAGACGAATCCGTATTTGTTTGCCCAACTCGAAACCAGGTCTGGGTTTTCAGGCATATCCGTACGAGCATCAGCATTACCGGCACCTCGATCAGCACGCCGACCACCGTCGCCAGAGCGGCGCCGGAGGACAAGCCGAAGAGCATCGTCGAGGTGGCAATGGCGACCTCGAAGTGGTTCGACGCTCCTATCATAGCAGAAGGGGCCGCATCGCGATATTCGAGTTTGAGAATCTTTGCTAGCCCGTAGCCGAGCCAGAATATGAGATTGGTCTGGATGAACAGCGGTATCGCGATCCAGAGGATGGTCAATGGATTAGATAAAATTACTTCGCCCTTGAATGAAAACAGCAGGACGAGTGTCACGAGCAATGCGATGATTGTAACGGGCGTAAGAATGTGCAGGAATTTCTCCTTGAACCAGCGCTGCCCTTTGGTTGCAATTATCCACTTTCGCGAGAAGTATCCCGCCACAAGGGGCAGGGCGACGTAGATTGCGATTGACAGTAAGAGCGCCTGCCATGGGACCGGCAGCCGGCCGACGCCGAGTAAAAAGCCGCCGAGAAGGCCGTAAAGAAACAGCATCGTCAGAGAGTTAATCGCCACCATAACAAGCGTATGTCCATCGTTGCCCTTGGCAAGATGGCCCCAGACAAGAACCATCGCCGTACAGGGAGCGATACCAAGGAGGATGCAGCCGGCTAAGTAACTTCTCCAAAGGGGGACCTGGAGCATTTTAATGCCTCCGGCTTCGATAACCGTTCCGGCTCCATAGGTCGCCCCGACAGGCAGATCCAGACCGAACGGCATCTTTACCAGGTCAACCGCATCCGGGCCGATAAAGCCGTAAAACAAAGTGCCGAGAAAGAACAGCGATATTGCGTACATCGTGAACGGCTTGACTGCCCAGTTCACAAAGAGAGTCAATCCCACCGGTTTTATGCTTTTGCCCGCTTTGAGCACCTCGGCAAAATCAATCTTCACCATGATCGGATACATCATGAAAAACAGACAGACCGCTATCGGGATGGACACAACCGGCGCTTTGTTCACATAAATCGCCAGGCCGTCGAGATAGGTGGCCACGCCGGGTGCAAATTTGCCCAGAACGATCCCGCCTGCGATGCACAAAGCGACCCAGAGCGTCAAATACTTTTCAAATATATTCAGGCCTTTGTCCTGCTTTTGAGATGAGTTGTCAATTGACATATTATTAACCCGTCATTTAATCCTTCAGCGTCGTTATATCGATGCTCACGACATAATCTCCGATTTTTGTTCCTTCCGGCAGGCATTCTTTGACCTGTGCGTAAAGCGGGTCCTGGCAATCGATCATCAATTCGATGTTAATTGATTTTTCTGTGATGTTGCCGATTTTCAGGCCGGCCTTTTGGATCATCTCTGTTGTCCGGTCTACCAGAACCGCCCCGGCGATGCAGCCGACCAGTGCCGCGACGGACTTCAAAATGCTTTCGGGTATGGGTTTTTTCAGGGCGAGATCGGAAATACACGCCTTGCCGCCCGGTTTGAGCACACGGGCAATCTCCCGCCAGACCTGCAGCTTATCCGGCGACAAATTGATTACGCAGTTCGAGATGACCACATCAACACTGCCGTCCGCGACGGGAAGATGCTCTATTTCACCAAGGCGAAACTCGACGTTGGAAAGTCCCGTTTTCTCGGTGAATTTCGTGATGCCCGCCCTGGCCTTACCTACCATTTCCGCCGTCATATCGATGCCGATGGACCGGCCGTTCGGGCCGAGCTTTTTCGCCGCGACAAAGACATCGAATCCGCCCCCGCTGCCGAGGTCCAGAACGACTTGCCCCGGCCTGAGATTTGCGATAGCGGTCGGATTGCC
>JBARRE010000125.1:0-2948 GCA_049644065.1 Sedimentisphaerales bacterium
GAGTCATAATATGCCGGATCTCGTTGCGGCAATATAAAAGGTTTATGCACTTTGCCGTCGCCGTCAACATAACTCAGATACGTCCTCGTGAACAGTCCATCATTACGTTTGCTGCTAAACGCTATCCACCTGCTGTTGCTCGACCAACTGTGCCACGATTCGGAATATTTGCTGTTGACGGCAACGTTTCGATATTCGCCCGTGGAAAGATCCATTATGTAGAGATCGCTGCTGGATTGATATACCGGAAAACAGCCGTACTCACACATGCAGAACAGCAGAAATCTGCCGTCCGGCGAAATCCTCGGCAGCAATATGCTCAGGCCGGTTTCTTCGGCGGATAAGACCGTCTCGACCCGGCCCCAGCTATTACTGCCGACATCATAACTGACGCGGCAAAGATCATATTTGAGCTTATCGTAATTCTCAGGCGGCACGGCAGCGCGGTCTTCCCATAACACTGGTGCGCTGCAGTAATAGAGATACTTACCGTCGGGCGACCACGCCGGATAGGTTTCGAGCCGGTTTTTCTCTGAAATCTGAGGCGGGCAAACGGCCTTGTTGTCTTCGACAAAATAACAGACTAATGCCGAGTCGAGATCGACAACGTCACGCACCTCCATCCGGCCGGTATGGAAGAACTGGCGAACCTTGTTAATCGAGTATACGGCTAATTTGCCGCTCGGATGCCACGCCGTATAGCCCCACTTCGAGCCTATCTTTTTGACCGTAACGTTCCGGGCCAGCAGTGTAGAGCTTCCGTACACAGCGCTTCGCAGACCAATTGTCATTGTGTCGGGATTGTTGCCGACAAAACTATGGCAGTTGAGACAACCTTCTTCGAAAGACCTGCCGTGCATAACGAGGGACTCATCGTAGCTTGCAAGATTACGCTGATAAATCCCAATGCCTTTCCACCAGTTGTATATGGGCTTCATTCGCCGATACACCACATAGCCATCAATATCATCTTCAGCGATAGTATTTGTTATACTTCGAAACTTTTTCCATTCTTGCTCGGCATCCATGACATAAATATCGAAGAAGATTTTATTGCCCTTGCTGGATTTGAGCAGGGCCCGCCATTGCCTCGGAGGAATTCGCACTTGTCCTGTTTTGCTGAAGATGTCTATTGTCTTGTCGCTGCCGGCACGGACCTTGACGAAGTATTGTTGTCCCTGTTCGAGAATCCTGAAATTGATCGGGGCGATATTTACTGGAATCACGATATCGGAATAATCGGGGCTTATTCTCGGTGCGACTGCGACTTCGGTATACTCCTCGATTGCCTTCGGTGAACTCCGGACAAACCACAATCCGGCAATGATAGTAATACCGATAAGGAGGATTATTACGGCAAATCTGCTTCGCGATTCATGTGCCATATGCGATTAAATAATTATTTACGTTCCATGACTGCTAAGCAATATAGTTGTTCGTTCTTTGTCTTTGTAATCACGGCATAGTTTTTCCGGCAACCCGGTTTCCATACATTTTTGGCTTATGATGGAACATCTTCCAGTATCGCTGATCGGCCTGGTATGGATCTACGTTCTCCGGACGGGTATCTTCCGGCAGGATTCCGAAACGTGCCATTTCACGTATGTACTGGTGGTTGACCTGGAAGGTGGGTGAACCGAATGCGTGGGATTTTTGCCATTCGGTTTGCCAGTTTGCCGCGGCGGTTGACATTATTTTATAGCCGGGATCGTCTTTTGTTTTGAAGATATCGGGGCATGCTCTCCATCCACCTGCTTCTTTCGCGAGGGGCGCCAGCAGGACTGCGGATTTTTCGGGCCGGGTTGCGTTTATCAATACGTTCCATGAAAAATAACGTGCCGGGTCGTCCTTTAAGACGAGGCGTTCATGACGGCCGGTTGGACGATCTATGAGTTTTCTTCGCTTTTCCCAATCAATGGCTTCTACCAGACTATTGTGCGGTCCTTTTCCGTTGGGATTGTGGCACCCGTAGCAACGTTTGTGGAGAACGCCGCCGGCCTGGCTTGCGAAGACGCCTGCTTTTGTATTCTGCTGTTTCTGATTTCTAAGACCTCCGTATGTTCCGCAAAATGGTGCGGCAGCCTCGGTCCATGCCCAGACTTTCAGCCAGTCTTCACGTGAAGCCTTTTCATTGTGATGACCTCCTTCGAGCTTACGAAGCAACGGTGAAGCGCTTGAGCCGAGAGAACGTGGAGGCTGGTTGCCGAGGCCGTTACGGCCGTCGGCAATTTGTTCTCTCATGGCAAGCGAGTAGTAGCTGATTGAGTATGTGCCTCCCATGTCACCTTCGAGACTAAGGCGCCCCTTTCGGTCTTCGGTGTTATGGCATCCGATACAATATTTGTCGAGGACCGGCTGGACATCTCGCATGAAGTCCGGCACATCCGCTATACCTTCGATTGGTGTAATCTTCGAAGGGGGGCGTTGTATTGCCTTAATTCTGCGGGCACTGCCGACGTTGGCGTTCGAATGGTTGCGTGAGTTGTGGCATCCGATGCAGGCCGTTGTCTCGCCGGGCCTTAGACAGGTGAAGCTCTGCATTCGTCTGCACGAGAGGTCATTTTCGTCGAGAGCGACATAAAAGACGGGCCGGTTTGCGGGCAACTCAAAATACGCCGAGCCGTCGGATTCGACGGGAACGGTGCCGAGAATTCGTTCGAGATTGAATGAGCCGAGCCAGCTTAGTGTGTCCGGCCCACCTGAGAAGTTGACGGGTTTGGGAAGGGTTTCGATAATGAGCAGCTTTTTTATCTCGCCGCGTTTGATTCCTTTTAAGTTCTGCGAATTATAAACGTCAACCATAATATGCGTTCCGATGGGGCTGGCCGAATCGGAACGGTTTGCGATGATTCTTTCGCGGGGGCGTTTTATGATGGGACGGGGCGACTGGGTGAGCCATTTTTTGTCGTTGTTTTTTATTTCGTAGATTGCGTGCGGCGTGTATTTGT
>JBARRE010000126.1:0-2887 GCA_049644065.1 Sedimentisphaerales bacterium
ATACTCGATGACAGCTCCGGCGCCTGAGAGCTGTCGGAAACAAATTGGGAGGTATTGAACAATGAAGGCGGTTTATCTGTTATGCTTTGTATTTGTAGCATCATTTCTGATTGGTTGTACGCAGACGGAGAAAAGTGAGATGAAATTCGATTTGCTCGAACGGGGCGGTCAGCATTCCAAGACGTTTGAAAAGACGGTAACCAAAAATCTTAGTTGCAATTATCTGCTGTTTCTGCCGGAAACCTATGGCCAGGAACAAAAAAGCTGGCCAATGATTCTATTTCTGCACGGTGCCGGCGAACGAGGCAATGACATAGAAAAAGTAAAGGTACACGGCCCGCCCAAAATCATCCAGACGCGGAAGGATTTCCCGTTCATTGTTGTCTCTCCGCAGTGCCCCGAGGGGGATTGGTGGACCACGAAAACTGAAGTATTGATCAATCTGCTCGATGATATTGTGGCGCGGTACGATGTGGACACTGAGAGAATCTATCTGACCGGCCTGAGCATGGGCGGGTACGGCTCATGGGCGATGGCTTCGGAGTATCCCGACCGGTTCGCTGCCTTGGCGCCTATTTGCGGCGGCGGCAATCGCATTATGTCTCGTACACTCAAGGATATGCCGATCTGGGCGTTCCACGGGGCAAAAGACAGCGTCGTCCCGGTCGAAGAGTCAAAAGATGTAGTCGAAGCAATCAACGCTCGCGGCGGAAACGCAAAATTGACCGTTTATCCCGATGCGAACCATGATTCCTGGACCGAAACGTACAATAATCAGGAGCTTTATGACTGGCTTCTCGAACACCGCCAGGTAAGCAAGTAGAAATAGCAGGTGACTTTTCGTAATGGAAAACCTTAGTGCAAAGGAACTGCGTGATAAGATTGCGGCCGGTCAGGCCAGCAGCCTTGATGCGACAAAGGCCGTTTTCGAGCGGATCCGCAAATTCGAGCCGACCATTGGCGCCTTTATCAGCACATTTGAAGATGAGGCGCTGAAAACTGCGGCGGATGTCGATCGACGAGTCGTAGCGGGCGAGCCGGTGGGGCAGTTGGCGGGCGTTCCGGTAGCGATTAAAGATAATATGTGCACCACGTTCGGGGCGACGACCTGCGCTTCAAAAATACTGGAGAACTTCCACGCTCCATACAATGCTACGGCGGTGGAAAAGCTGCTGGCCGCCGACGCGGTTATCATTGGCAAAGCGAATATGGATGAATTTGCAATGGGTTCGAGCACGGAAAACTCGGGCTTAAAGCAGACGGTCAATCCGTGGGATACCAGCCGGGTCCCCGGTGGAAGCAGCGGGGGGCCTGCAGCGGCGGTGGCGGGGCGGCTGTGTTTTGCGGCACTTGGTTCCGATACGGGCGGCTCGATTCGCCAGCCGGCGAGTTTCTGTGGGGTGGTGGGTCTAAAACCGACATACGGTCGGGTCTCGCGATACGGACTTGTTGCTTATGGTTCGAGCCTGGATCAGATCGGGCCAATCACACAGAACGTCGCCGATACGGCGTTGATGATGAATGTCATCGCCGGCCACGACTCGGCCGATAGCACCAGTATTGACGAAATAATCGCACCTGTCTGTGATTACCTGGAAAAGCTCGATGAGCCGATAGATAAACTCAGGATAGCAATCGTGCCACAATTTGCCGCCGGTGCCGACGAGCAGGTGCAAAAAGCCTTGAGTGAGGCGATAAATGTATATATGAAGCTCGGAGCCGAAATTAAGGAAATAGATATGCCTCATCTGGACTATGCGATTGCCGCTTATTATATTATCGCCACGGCGGAGGCATCGAGCAATCTGGCCCGGTATGACGGCGTGCATTACGGCCACCGGACGGAAAATCCACAAGATTATGTCGAGGTTTACTCGAAATCCCGTGCCGAAGCATTCGGCGAAGAAGTCAAGAGGCGGATAATGCTCGGCACGTATGCGCTTTCGAGCGGTTATTACGACGCCTATTATTTAAAAGCCCTGAAGGTCAGGAATTTAATACGCGGCAATTTCACCGATGCTTTTGAGAAATGCGATTGCGTTATAATGCCCGTTGCACCGACAACCGCTTTTAAGATCGGCGAAAAGGTCGACGATCCGCTGCAGATGTATCTGTCGGATATTTATACGATCGCGGTTAACTTGGCCGGCATCCCGGGGATCAGTATCCCCTGTGGATTCGACGAAAAAAATCTGCCGATCGGCCTGCAGATACTGACCCCGACTTTTACCGAAGACAAATTGCTGCGAATCGCAAGAATGTTCGAGAAAGAAACGGACTGGCACAAGAAAAAGCCTTCATTAGCAAATGAGTGAACTGCAATACAAAGTTATAGTCGGCCTTGAAATTCACGTGCAGCTCTGCACTAAGAGCAAGATGTTTTGCGGCTGCGCTTTGGAATTCGGCGCCGAGCCCAACAGCAGAGTTTGCCCGGTATGTCTCGGAATGCCGGGCGTTCTGCCGGTAATGAATAAGAAGGCATACGAATACGCTGTTCTGACGGCTCTGGCACTTGACTGCCGGATACCGATGTTCACAAAGTGGGACAGGAAAAGTTATTACTATCCTGATTTGCCGAAGAATTACCAGATAAGCCAGTATGATCTGCCGCTCGGTGCCGACGGCTTTGTAGAAATACCGCTTGAATCCGGCGGAACTAAAAAGATCGGGATAATAAGGGCCCACCTCGAAGAAGATGCGGGCAAGAATCTGCACACAGCCGGCAATTACTCGCAGGTGGACTTGAACCGGACCGGCACACCGCTGCTGGAGATTGTGACCGAGCCGGATATGAACAGCGGCACAGAAGTTCGGGCGCTTGCCGTCGAGTTGCAGCGAATGGTAAGATTCCTCGGCGTCTCCGAAGCCGATATGCAGAAGGGTCACA
>JBARRE010000127.1:0-8901 GCA_049644065.1 Sedimentisphaerales bacterium
ATCCTAATGTTAACAGTCGTTTCGTTACTCGTGGCCATCCCGGCATTAGCGGCAAAGAAGCCGACCGGTGCACTCGGCCCACCTTTGTGGGATGATCCCGCTGTCGAAGAAACCACTGCAACTATAGATGAGGTTGAAGATGTCGATGTCATCCGTCTTGACTGGTTGCCCGTGACTGGAGCGGATAAATACTCCGTGGACATAGAAGCTACAGCCACATACGATACAGGAGAGGTCGACGAAGAGGAGCAACCCATCATGGCTTCTGTAGAGGTCTCAGCAAGCTTCGGAACAAGCGACCGACTCGATGGAGGCGATATGTCAGACGATGATTTGAACATACCTCTATCAGACATAGAAGCTATAGAAGCTGCACTCGATGCCGCCCTTGCTGAAGCCCTTGAACTTGCTGGACTTGACCCGGAAACCCCAGCAGTCGTGGAAATTACAGCCAAGGTCAAGGCTTTAGATCCGAGCGTCAAACCCACCAAGAGACAGAACAATCCGTTCTCAGTACCCGTGGCATTACCGTAACCATCAGAGCTATAGTACAGACGAGTTTGTTAACTAAACTAATGCGGGGCTGCTTTTCGAAGCAGCCTCGTTTTATTATTTGCCCGGCAGGGCACACAAATCAGATGTAGGGGCTATTTGTAAACTAATCCTGCCGAATAGAAAAAAACTTACGGCATGAAAAAATAAAAAAGCCGATTTTCATGGTGTTATGCGGTTATTTGCTGAAAAATCTTTCTTTTATCGGTGATTTTTCTTGATTTGCCCGGCTTAATTTTGTAAATTATATTTTAATATTAGGGTGGTGGAAAGCCCTGCTTTATTTTTGTGCGAGCTTTCCCCTATAAATGTATGGCTGTTTGTAATGCAATCGCTGGTTCGGGCGTTGCCGAACGATGGGCATGTTTTGTCTGTTCATACAAAAGCGATAATGCTTAGAAAATTGATCGTTTTTAGGGGTATGAGACAGTGGGGGAAGAAGGGAGGTCAAAAACGGAGGAAATTGATGTAAGTAGGTGATGTAAACGGTCTAAGCCGTGGACGCACGGCAACAAAAAGACCTGAAAGGGAAGTTAACTTCAAATCAAAATTCAAAAAGGAGAATGAAAGATGAAAAAAGTAATACTAACAAGCCTTATAGTAATGATGGTCGCCGGAATAACCTTTGCAGCTCCAGAAGGTACTCCCGATGGTTACGACAGGTTATATAAATTTAACATCATCGGCGTTGACAATCCCAAGAATAACATGGACCAGGGCTCTGGCAAAGTCATCTTTGTCAACCTTAACGAACCAAGCCAGATCAATCTGGTCTGTAGTGATGACCAGGATGTTTTAGATATGTACCCGGACCTTGAAGAAGGTTCATTTGACATTCTCGACAAGGACGCCACCGACAGCGGCAAAGACGATCCGAGTCCAGGTGCTATTTTAGCCCTTCCTGATCCCGGTCTTGATCCTTACATTATTGGTGAAAGAACCGATGAAGATGTGTGGTCAGCCTACTCAATATATATACGCCCTCTTGGCAAACAGGGCGGCTTCGCAAACATTACAACCTGTGCAGAAGTCCTTGAAACTTTCGGACCATGGTTGGATAAGGGCGATTTTAAGATTATTAACAGAGCAGGCGCTTTTGGTGGTGTCGCCTCCGTGGAATCGGTTGGCCAGACTATCACGGAGCGTCCCAAAGGCAAGAGCGTCTTCACGAACGTGACAGCACAACTCTTGACCATCGTATTGGAGGTTGAGATTGGGTATTTGGATTTGACGGATCCAGAAAACCCTGTGTGGGTAGTTACTGACGTCGTATATGTACGTATCCCCATCTTTAACAACATGCTCCAGGGCGAATACTGGGAATACGATAACCATGGCTTGAAGAATCTTCAGGTTTGGATCTACAATAACGAAACTAACGTAGCAGAAGACGATGAGACGAACTATCCTGGTGAATTTTAAGGATAATTCATTTCCTGTAGAATTTTAGTAGAGCTTTCTCGGAGAGGGGCTGGAAAACCAGCCCCTCTACTTAATATTTACACAATCTCGGAAGGCAAAGGTAACCAGATTCGTAGGGTGGGCCTTGGCCCACCGATCTGAAATGGTGGGGCAGAGCCCCACCCTACCGGAGCCATTGGGGCAGTTGGTCGGGGGTGACGCTATTCCACAAGCCTTTATTACCGCTGCGGGCGCGGGATTGCATTTGCCTGTACTTGTTGTAGAAACTATGGCTAAAACGGGAATCGGCGTAAGCGCAGCCTTTGGTGAGCATGACTTCATTTAAGAATCTGTTATCCGGCAATCTGACATAAGCCAAGAGCCTGCCGTACTTGCCTCTCGTGGGATTCGGAGCGTCGAGGTAAACGGTGACGGATTTTCCGAGGGCCAATTTCTTCGCGAATTCCGCGGCTTCCGGGCCGAAGTACATCACGCCGGATTGTTCGTTGCCGGTCTCAGGTGCGTCGATCCCCAGAAGCCTGATTCGTGTGCGTTCGTATCGGCCATCCGGGATGTCGATATCGAATGTGTCGCCATCGATAACATTTACTACGGTGAATGTTTTGCCGTGATACTTTTCGAGGTCGGAGGCTTTCGCCTGTTCTTCGGATTTGGCTGGAAGCTGCCACCTGCGCCCGATCAGGCCGTGGTCGAGCCAGATCAAGAACACAACCGCCAGCAGGCACAGAAAAATGATACTGTTCTTCCGGCGTCTGCTCATGGCAAAAGCGGGTTTGTCCAGTTCAGTCTGCATTCGGCTGTCGTTAAATTGTGAATCGGGCCGAGTGAAACAAGTCACGTATTACGTGTTTCGGCGGGTTTGTGCAGCTCAAAGGCTCTACAAATTGCCTTAAGGGCTATCTCGGCCTGGTCCTCGTCCACAGTGCAACTGATGCGAATTTCACTGGTCGTTATGGAATCGATATTGACCTTAGCTTCTGCCAGGGCCCCGAACATCTTCTCAGCAACGCCGTAATGGCTTCGCATCCCGACGCCAACTACGGAAACCTCGGCAATATCTTCACGAATGAAAATGTCCTGGCAATTGATATCGTTTTTGATTTGTTCCACGGCTTCTTTGGTGGCTGTCAAATCCGAAATATTAATCATAAACGACAGGTTTGCTTTATCCGGACTGAGTTCCGTCTGAACGATGTCATGGACAACCACTTTTGCCCTCGCCAGATGAGCAAAGACCTTAGCGGCATTGCCAGGTACGTTATCAACTCCAACAAGGCCGATCTTAGCCATATCCCTCTGAATTGTCGCGCCTGAAACTACTACACCTTCCATCTGTGGCACCTCATGAGTAATTATTGTTCCCTCTATATCTTCACTACTGCTTCTTACGTGAATTGTCACATCATATTTCTTGCCGAACTCGATAGCCCGAGGATGCATAACGCCGGCTCCGAGGCTGGCCATCTCGAGCATCTCGTCGTAGCTGATTTGTTTCATCTTGGCGGCGCTTTTGAATATTCTCGGGTCTGCTGTATAAATGCCATCGACGTCGGTATAAATTTCGCAGAGTTTGGCTCCCAGGGCCGCAGCCAGGGCTACTCCGGTCGTATCCGAGCCACCTCGGCCGAGAGTGGTAATATTCTCATGCTCATCGATGCCCTGAAAGCCTGCAACAATTACAACCTTACCCAGCTCCAACTGCCTGTGAATTCGCTCGCCATCGATACTGATGATCCGTGCCTTTGTGTGGACGCTATCGGTCATCATTCGGATTTGGCTGCCCGTAAAGCTAATGGCGTCGTAGCCCGCTGCATCCAGCGCCATGGCGAAGAGCGAAACCGATTGCTGCTCACCGGTACTGAGCAGTTGGTCCATTTCGCGTTTCGACGGGTTCGGATTCAGTTCCAAAGCGTCCGCTACGAGCTGGTCGGTTTGTTTGCCTCGGGCCGATGCTACTACTACCACGCCAAAACCTTTCTCAACTGTTTTAATGACTCGCTTCACAGCCTGGCGAATTTTTTCCGCATCAGCCACTGATGTGCCGCCAAACTTTTGTACAATAATTTCCATAATTAACCTGTTACTATGTATCCTTTTATATCAGTCTAATGGATTTGGCTTGGACGGTCAATAGACTTTAGCTTTTTAAGAAATACTCCATCAGCTCAAAGCCGTTGTCTATTCTGAATCCCGATTTGGCGGCATTCGTCTCGCCGAACGTGGTATGCAGGATGCCGCTGATGCTGTCGCCCGCCATTGCAAACGGCACCGGCTCGGCTGAGTGAGCACAGGTTCGCAGCGGAGTCGGATGATCCGGCATGACGAGTATCCGCCAACTTTCATATTTCTGCAGGGCCTCAAGTACTGGCCCGACAATATGTTTATCAACCTGCTCGATAGCCTTTTTCTTCATCTCAGTGTTGCCGCTGTGAGATGCCTCATCAGGCGCCTCTATATGGATAAAAACGATGTCATACTTGCCGAGCGCCTCGATTGCAGCAGAAGCCTTGCCCTGATAGTTCGTATCGATAAAACCGGTGGCGCCCGGAACATCGATCAGGTCGAACCCAATCAGCTTCGCCAGACCTCTTACAAGATCCACGGCGGTAATCGCCGCGCCTTTGATTCCAAAGCGCTTCTGGAACCGTTCCATCTGGCCTTTTTTGCCCTGTCCCCAAAGCCAGATGGAACTGACCTGATTTTCTCCGAGGTCTCTTCTAACCTTGTTAATGTCGTGATTGGTGAAAAGCTGCTGCGAGCGAGCCATCAAGTCAATCAAAAGTTCGGCACCTTTACCGCGAGGTAGAATCTTTTCTATCGCCTTACCGATATAATCATGAGGAGGATATGTCTGAACATCAAAATTGATGCCTTTGAAAACCAACAAGTGCCTGTAGCTTACACCCGTATGAAAAATCATCTGTTCATTGCCGAGCTGCTCGGCCAGCTCTTTTATTAAATTGCCGGCCTCGACAGTTGAGATATGCCCGGCGCTATGATCCGCCATTTTGCCGTCTGCAATCGTCACCAAATTACACCTGAAAACCCAGTCTTCCAGTGATAATTTAATATTCCGTGCCACCGCTTCGATCGGCGCCCGGCCGGAATAATAACGCAGGGGATCATAGCCCAACAGGCTCATTTGAGCTACATCGCTGCCAGGTTCCATACCATCAGGGACTGTCTGGACAAGCCCCTGCCTTCCCAAGATGCTGATTTTATCTATATTGGGGATTTCAGCGGCTTCGAGCGCTGTTTGGCCAGCAAATTGCTCAAGTGGTTCATCCGCTGCGCCGTCAGGAATAATTATGACATATTTTGTAGTCAATCCTTGTCCTCCGGAATGTCTACGATTCTTATGCAGATCGGTTTTCCACCAATGACGTCAAGTTTTTCCATGTCTTCCAAAGCAGTGGTGATGTTTTTCTGCATTGTAGGGTGCGTTGCGATTACTACCGGTACCGTATTTTCCGGGCCTGTTCCTTCGTGCTGAATGGCACCGGAAATGCTTATCTGATGGTCGGCAAGCACTTTGCTCCATTGAGCGATGACACCCGGCCGGTCCTTGCACATTATTCTGATATAAAATCTGCTTACAATGTTATCTATTTTCTCTATAAATGGGGCTGTTTCGCTTCTGGGCCGCAGATTAAATTGACGAAAAGTAGTAGCGGAGTTGCCCAGAGCGACATCAATAATATCTGCTACAATTGCGCTTGCAGTAGGCATCATTCCAGCACCGCGGCCATAATAGGTCACTTGCCCAACGGCACTGCCAAATATACTGACGGCATTAAACGGACCATCTACACGGGCCAATGCGTTATCCCTGGCTATAAAAGAAGGATGCACACGCAGCGAAATCCTGTCTTGTTTGTCTTTCTGTCCGATAGCCAACAATTTCAGACAATAACCCATCTCGGTGCCATAACGAATATCACCTATCGAAATACCCTCAATACCCTCGACATAGATGTCTTCGAGTGCAATCTCGCATCCGAAAGCTATGGAACCCAAGATAGCCAGTTTGTGGGCACTGTCACCTCCGCTGATATCCAGCGTTGGGTCTGCTTCGGCATAACCTTTTTCCTGTGCTTGAGTTAAGGCCTCGCAAAAATCTTCGTTTTTAGAGGTCATATTCGAAAGGATGTAATTGCAGGTCCCATTGACGATGCCATACATCGCAGTGATATTATTCGCCGCTAATCCTGTTCGAATGGCTGAGACAATAGGTATTCCGCCAGCACAACTCGCTTCAAAAGCTATACAGCGGCCGTTTTTTTGAGCAGCTCTGTAAAGCTCATTACCATATTCAGCCAGAAGAGCCTTATTGGCAGTGACCACATCCTTTCCTGCCTCAAGCATCTTTAGCTGGACATCTTTTGCAATGTCTGTCCCGCCGACCGTCTCAATACCTATTTGAATAGTATCATCGCTTAATAATCTATTCAGATCATCGGTGAGGATACCGTCAGGCAGTTTTACCGGACGTACAGACATCATGTCTATATCGACAACGCAGGCAAGCTCCAACCGAATACCGATCCTGGCCGCTATCGCATCAGCATTTTCGGCTATGAGTTTTGCAACACCTGTGCCTACAGTACCGAAACCAATAATCCCAACTTTTACAATCCGTTCAGCCATAAATATTTTTCCTGTTATTCCCACATCAAGTTCTCGCCCCCAGCCCTTTCTCCCCGGAGGCAAATCTGCCTCCATAGAAGCAGGAAGCAACAAAAGAATCCCGGATATTCAACTCCCGGTTTATCGGGAGCATATTTTCGATAAAATAAAATCGACACGGATATGGATTTAATAGGAGTAACACCGCACAGTCAAGTTAAAAACCGTCAAATTGAAGTCATTGGCTTAATATCGAGAATTAAAATAGTATTGACTTAACCAATCTAAATATGTTAGAATAGATAAGATAATCGCCTGAATATTATAGTTGAATGGTGCAGAAGCAGGACTAACAGAGCTGAAAGTTAGCTTTGCGAATCCCAAGGCATGGGAAGTGTCCTATAATAAAGGCAGATGCTTGTGATTAGATAGAAAATTGAGTCCGTAATTTCAGCATCTTTTAATACTCAATGGTGCGATAACAACAGTCGTAAAGTGTGAAGGAAGATCACGATAAAAACTTCAACGGAAAATCATAGTTCTCCTCAGGTAAAAAGCAAAACGGACACGGTAAAAAAACCAACCGAATTGGCCGACCGTACTCTTTCATGCCGCCATGAGTTAAAATATCACCTCAACGAGTCACAAGCCATGGCGATCGCACAGTTTATAAAACCATACTTAGAAGTGGACCGGTATTGTAAATTACAGAGAAGCGGTGATTATCCGATCGTGAGTCTTTATTTGGATTCGGAGAATCTGCAACTTTGCCAGGAAAGTTTGAGAGGGCATAAAAACCGCTTTAAGCTGCGCATCCGCAGTTATACCGATGAGCCGGATTATCCTCGCTTTTTCGAGATAAAACGGCGGATAAATACTATTATTAACAAAAGCAGGGCAAGAGTTATGGATCGCGATGTACCGACCCTGCTTGCCGGATTGTCTCTGCCTCCACAAAATTACACTGCCGATATAGACACAATCAACCAGTTCCAATTGTATATGAAAAGCATCGCGGCCAAGCCTATGGTGCTTATCCGGTACATGCGGCAGGCATTCGAAGGAAATTCAGAAAATAGAGTAAGGGTAACCTTTGATCGAGAGCTTGCATATTGTGTTACGAACCGGCCGGAAGTCAGGCTTGGCGGAAGAGGCTGGCAGCGGAATCCCTTCACGTTGAACGGAGTTATTCTGGAGATCAAGTTTACAAACAATTATCCTGCATGGTTGGGCCAAATGATCATGTGTTTCAACTTGCAGGCGAGATCAATTTCAAAGTTCGGGTCGTCAATAACAGACTCACGTTTATTAGAGTTCTATGTACCCCAATTAACGTTTTAGTAATTATGGATAGAATGTGGCAAATATTGGAAGGCACTCCCTCATCAGGGGGACTTTTTACACCTGAGACAATTCTTTTGTCTCTATTGCTGGCCTTTGTTCTCGGACAAGCTCTGGCCTGGGTTTATTACTTCACTCACAGCGGCATGTCTTATTCAAGGTCTTTTGTACAATCGCTGATTCTAATAACCGTGGTAGTTGCAATGGTCATGGCTGTCATCGGTAACAGTATTATCACCGCTGTCGGATTAATGGGTGCTTTAGCGATTATACGTTTTCGCAACATTATTAAAGATACGAGGGACATAGCCTTTATTTTTTGCTCACTGGTAGTTGGCATGGCGGCAGGCTCTCAGCGATACGCCGTCGCTATCATCGGGACAATTACTCTGAGCCTTATAATCATATATCTGTATGTGACAGGTTTCGGAACGCATCAGCCACATAATGGTTTCTTGCGGTTTACTGTTAGAGGCCATATCGGACCCGAAAGCCCGATTCCCGCTATCCTCAGACGCTTCTGCGGCAGTTATACTCTCATATCGGCGCAGGACAGCGGCTTCGGCGTCTCCGAAGTTGAATATGCCTACCAGTTGATGATACGAAACGCTGAGGGAAACCAACAAATGTTATCCGAGCTGCAAAAAGTCGAGGGCCTTGAGAACATAAGCCTGACAATGCAGGAAAAGCTGTTGGAGGTTTAGGCTTGATGAAAAGGATAAGTCTTAGAAATTATCCGTTTCGTTTGCGTCTGCACCTCTTTCCTATCCTGGTGTGGTTGGGAGCTGTAGCATGCATAATCGGGCTTCTTGCTCGTCGCACGCAACGTTTTGAAGTCTTGGGCATGGCAAGGGGACAGGTTCGTCAGATCGCGGCCACATGCACGGGGAGGTTGACAGACGTCCGCGTCGATTTGTTCGAGCAGGTTGAGGCAGGACAAACATTAGCTGTTATCGATAC
>JBARRE010000128.1:0-2181 GCA_049644065.1 Sedimentisphaerales bacterium
ATCAATGCCTGAACACGGTCCGGCACCTTATCGCTGACTTCCAACATCTGCCAGCCGCTCCAGCCTATTTTCACCAACAAGTTCATTTGGAGCTGGTATGGAAATTCCGTATCTTTGAGATTATGCAGATGAAGCGTCTCGCCCAGCAAGTCCTTCACAAGGTTAAATTTGGACTCGAATCCCTCGCCCTTAATATCCCTTTTGTCGCTGTTAAGCTTCACGCGGACACTCGGCTGAACAACCTGATCCATAATCGCCCTGATGGTCGGCAGCTCGCCCGCATTGCCGTGTGCTTCCATACGAATCTCTTGCCCATAGTCGGCGGCGAACGCACCTACGACGTTCAGCGCATTGGCAATCTGCTCGACGGTCTTTTCCCGCGGGACGCCATCATGAAAGCTGTTCGGGAAAACTCGCACGCCGCTGCCGCCGACGTCCCGGCTGAGCTTGACAAAAGCCTTGGTATTTTCTATCGCCGAGTTGAGCTCCGCCTTCTCGGGCGAATCATACCGTTCACCGCTGGCAATTCCCACAAGGCAAACAGGGCTATCTTCGAACCGTTTCTTGACTTCACCGCGCTGCCGGGCGTCCAGATCCAGCTCGACACCGTGAGCGTAAGACTGGCTGGTCCGCAGCTCGACGCCGAATACCCCGGCTTTGGAGCAATTTCCAATCAAGGCCGGCACATCCCAGTCCTTGCCCCACTGGTAGGTCGTGAATCCGAAACGCGTCCGGCCGGCACGTTTTTCAGTCTCTGCAGTTTTCATAGAATCGCACGAGGTCAAAGCGGCCGTCGCAAAGGCACCGGTTGTAACGCATAGTCCACGACTAAGAAAATCACGGCGTGAAAGGTCTTTTCGGTTCGAAGGAATCATTTTCAAAGCTCACCTCAAATTCACATTATTTCAGTTATTTTCCCCGTCGTTTCTTAAGCGTCACGCCGATACCCGTGGTCTGCTTGTGCAGGAAGATGGTTTCCAGTTCCGGATTCGTCGTAATCGCTTTCAAATAGTCCTGCATCTGCGAGCCGACATCGGTCGTGTTATGGGCCAGAATCAGCCCTCCCGGCCGCACCAACGGCAGCAGCTTGTTGAGATAGTCGAGGTAGCCGTCCTTGTCCGCATCGATGAAAACAATGTCGATCGGCTCTTTTAACTTTGCCACATTACTGTGCGCATCGCCCACGACGAGGGTCACGAGCTTATCGACGCCGGCCCGTTTGAAATTCTCCCGGGCCAGCGAAGCTCTTCGGGCATCGATTTCGAATGTGGTCAGCTTGCCGCTGGTCGTCCGCAGGGCCAGGCAGAACCAGATTGACGCGTACCCGTTGGAGGTGCCGATCTCGACGACGTGCCTGGCGCCGGTCGCTTCGGCGAGCAGCCGCAGCACCCTGCCATCCTCCGGCGGGACGCTCAGCATCTCGCTGTACTTATCGTGGCACATTTCCTCAAGAACGTTGAGGATTCTCTTTTCCTGCTCGCTGGACGCTAATAGAGGACGCTCCCGCCCAACCGGCATGTCACCGTTTGGGCTGACAGGTTCCTGCATCCGAGTTACGGCGGGTTCGCTTTCTGTCTTCTGGGCGATCAGGCACCCCACCCCCGCTAACACGACCACCGCCGCAATCGCCGAGATGGTCTTGTTTGACATTTACCGCTCCCTTCTAAATCGCGATTACTTATAGTTCTACTACGCCTAACATAGACTAATCCGGACAAATCCAAGAGCGAACTTTATTGCGGTTTGTCGGAAATTTCCACAAAAATATAAAGAAAACGTTCTCAGAGCTATTTCAGCCCCACCTATATCAAGAACCACAATCTGATCATTGACTCTGGCGTTTCTTCAGTGTCACACTAAGATCCTGACCCTGGCCCAAAAAAATTGTATCCAGGTTGGGATCGGTGGTAATGGCTTCGATGAAGTCCTGCATTTGCGATCCCATGTTAACATTGTGGCCCAGGATTAGCCCGCCCGGACGCACCAGCGGCAGCATTTTGTTCAGGTAATCGGTATAACCGGGTTTGTCCGCATCGATGAAAACGACATCAATAGGCCCTTTGAGCTTCGTGATGGTCTCGTGGGCGTCCCCCATGACAAGTGTAACCATATTATCGACGCCGGCCCGCTTGAAGTTCTCACGGGCCAATGAAGCCCGGCCTTCATCGATATCGTGAGTGG
>JBARRE010000129.1:0-3369 GCA_049644065.1 Sedimentisphaerales bacterium
CCACATCGTTCGGTTCGGGCGGCTCGGGCAAACACAGAATGGTTTGAATGGTTCTCTGCACCTGCTCCTTGGACGCCCTGCCGTTGCCGGTAATCGATTTTTTTATGCGCGTGGCACTGAAACTTCTAACCTCAATCGCCGCTTCGGCACACTTTTGCAGTATAACACCTCTGGCGTGTCCCATCAATATCGCCGTCCTCGGATGGGCATAGTGCGAGTACAATTCTTCGACCGCGACGACGTCCGGCTGTAAACTCCCAAGCAGCGACGCCGTGTCGTCGGCTATCCTGTTCAATCTCTGCTCCAAAGCCAGGTCGGCGGGCGTGCGAACAACACCGGCCTCAATTAATTTCTCACCATCCGGCCCAATCTCCAAGCAGGCATACCCGCAAACAAGCAGACCCGGATCTATACCGAGGAATCTCATTTCATTCTCCAGGTAGTCTTGTCCGGCGTATCTTCCAGCACTATTCCCACTGCATCCAGCATGTTACGAAGTTCATCCGCCTTGGCAAAATCCTTATTCTTGCGGGCTTCGTTCCGCCCGTTAATAATTTTTTCAATAAGAGTAACATTAACGTTATCATCAATGATCGTAGGTTCATTTAAACTTAAATTAAGACTAAAAGTTGGAGGGTGGACAGTTACAGAATAGTGTTCTTTTTGTTCTTTTAGTATGCCCAGAACTCCACCTCCTAATTTGCTGAATAAATCAACGACTTTTTCAAGAGTCTGTTTGGTTGTTCCACGGTCGTCAAGTAGTTTCTGCGTCAATCGAACAAGCTCGAACATAACCGACAGGGCAACCGAGGTATTCAGGTCATCGTTCATCGCCGCTTCGAACCTGGTCTTCAACTGCTCAAGCTGCTCTGCAACCTGTTTGTCGAGCTGGCCATCTGCCGCTCCGCTCATCTCTTTTCGGATTGCTTTGACAGCCTCGGAGATTTTCCCGTATCCGCTCTGGGCTGCAAATAACGCCGCATCTGAAAAGTTTATAGGGCTTCTGTAGTGGCTATACAAGATCAACTGCCTTACCGCCAGCGGGTCGTAATTGCGAGTCAGCTTCTCGTGGGCGCCCGTGAAGGCCTGTTTTAGCGTGATGAAATTATTCAGGCTCTTGCCCATTTTTTGACCGTCCACGGTGACCATGTTGTTGTGCATCCAGTAGCGAACGAATTGCACTCCGTTGGCCGACTCGGACTGCGCGATTTCGCATTCGTGGTGCGGGAACTGGTTTTCCAATCCGCCGCCATGGATATCGATTGTCTTGCCCAGATACTTCATACTCATTACGGAGCATTCCAGATGCCAGCCGGGATAACCAGGACCCCAGGGGCTCGGCCACTGCATAATATGGTTCGGCTCAGCCTTCTTCCAGAGCGCGAAATCCGCCGGGCTCTTTTTGTCCGGCGAAACTTCCACTCGGGCTCCGGCCATCATTTCCTCGATATTTCTGCCGGAAAGCTTGCCGTAGTCCTTGAATTTAGAAACGTCGAAATATACCGAGCCGTTAACTTCATAAGCATAATCTTTTTCCAGCAGAGTTTTTACCAGCTCGATCTGCTCGATAATATGCCCGCTGGCCCGCGGGCTGATATCCGGCCGAACGCAGTTCAATTCGTCCATGTCCTCGAAGTAGCTTCGAGTATAAGATTCGGCCAGCGCCATCGGATGTTTCTTTTCTCTTTTGGCCGCCTCGCCGATCTTGTCCTCGCCTTCATCCGCATCGTCGGTCAGATGGCCAACATCGGTTATATTCTGCACATAGGTAACGCCGTAGCCGAGATAGCGAAGATACCGAACCAGCACATCGAAGCTGACATAACTTTTCGCGTGCCCCAGATGAGCGTGCCCGTAGACGGTCGGCCCGCAGACATATATCCCGACCGTACCTTCCTGCAACGGCTCGAACTGCTCTTTTCTTCTCGTCAAGCTGTTATAAAGCTGCAATCCCATATAAAACCTTCCATTGACTATTTTCTATCGACTATTGACTATTTTTTTATGATGCTCAACTTCTCAATAGTCAATATTCAATTGTAAATAGTCAATTACAACGTTCTTCTTCTTTTCTTTCTCAATAGCGCCGTTGCCGTTGCGGCCATGGCCTGTCCGTCTCCTATCTCGCCGAGACCTTCGTTGGTCTTGGCTTTGACGTTTACGGCGGTAAAATCAATGCCCAAAAGCCCCGCGATGCATCTTTTCATCTGGCCTTTGAACGACCCGAGCTTCGGCTCTTCGGTATGAATTATCAAATCAACGTTAACCACTTCCCACTTTTTTTCTTCCAACCGCTCTTTTACTACAAACAGCAGCTCTTTACTGTCCACATCCTTCAAAGCCGGATCGGTATCCGGAAACAATGTCCCTATATCTCCCATGCCGCTGGCCCCAAGCAGGGCATCGATAACAGCGTGCAGTCCCACGTCACCGTCGCTGTGCCCTGCCAAACCGGCCGGGTACGGCACATAGACTCCGCAGAGCATCAATTTCCTGCCCTCGACGATCATGTGAATATCCGTGCCGATACCTATTCGATATCCGGCATCCTGCTCATCGATCACAATATCCCCTTTGTACTTGGAACATCCGTCCCTTGAACACTGACAGCCGTACCCAGTGCCTTGCCGAGTCCCTTGAAGACCGCCTCGGCGATATGGTGGCCGTTCGTACCGTACGGCACATTTATGTGAAGATTGAATTTGCCCGTGTTCGAAAAGCTCCGGAGCATTTCTTCGAGACATTCAACGTCAAAGTCGCCGATTTTATCCGTTCGATATTCGACATTATACACACATGTGGATCTGCCCGACAGATCGACGGAGACATTTGCCAAGGCATCCTCCATCGGCACGGAGCTGTAGCCGTACCTGGCGATTCCTTTTTTATCGCCGAGAGCTTTTAGCAGGCATTCGCCCAGGCATATTGCGATATCTTCGACCGTATGGTGCGCATCAACTTCTAAATCGCCCTTGGCTTTTACCACCAGATCGATTCCGCTGTGTTTGCTCAAATGCGTGAGCATGTGGTCCAAAAAGCCGACGCCGCTGTCTATCTCATACTTACCGACGCCGTCCAGATTAAGTTCGACAGTTACGTCGGTTTCTTTTGTCTGCCTGTGAATCTCAGCCGTTCGCTGTTCCATAATCATTTCCTTTTGTAGGGGCAGGCCCGTGTGCCTGCCCTGGGCAGCCACACAGGGTTGCCCCTACGCCTGCAAGATTTCTTTCAAAGCCAAAATGACTTTATCGTTTTGCTCTTCCGTACCAACAGTTATCCTCAGCTTATTTTCCAGCCCGGGCAGGTCAAAATACCTGACGTAAATATTACGCTGCACCAACTTATCATAAATTACTCTCGCCTGGCAAT
>JBARRE010000130.1:0-2284 GCA_049644065.1 Sedimentisphaerales bacterium
CCTGTGACGTATTCTCGATATTTTTCGTATCTGTAAAATAGCGAATCGCTTCGGCCAGTGCATCTATATTGTCAGGGGTATCGATTACCTTGCCGTGGCGGTTATTGACAAAGAAATCGGATGCACCGTTGAACTTCGTTGTTATCACGGGCTTACAGGCCGCCAGGGCTTCGAGAATGTATCGAGAGCATGGATCAAAGAAAGTCGGCAACACGGCCACATCGGATATCGACATGGCGTTTTGTATATGTGGTAGATGGCCAAGAAAAACTATCTTCTTATCTACTTTGAATTTTTCAGCTATAGAGCGGAACTTGTTTATCTTTCCACCTCCGGCCACTATCAGATAAGGGATTCGAGGCGTTTGTGATTTGTCGAGTAGCGCCAACGCTTCGATAAGAACATTAAGACCCTTAAGCCGGAAATTATTTGCTCCAAACAGGAAAAATACCGAATTAGCGGAGTTGTCTATTTTAAGCTGCTGAAATATTTGCGTCTTGAGTTTTTCGGCGATGCCGGCATCTATTTCATTATCTACTTTAACGCCGTTGGGAACCAGGGCTATGCGTTCGCTTTCCAGATTATAATGGTTTATGAACTGATCTTTCACATAGTTCGAAAGGGCGGCGATAATCGGGCCTTTCGGATTTCTGCAAAGTTTTTTTTCCGCCCACAGCATCTCCGTCCTGCGCCAGTTTGTAAAAGCCGTGGCTTTCTTATAAGAAAACACGAGCTTGTTCCTGTAGCTTGCAGCATTACGGATTATTGTTTCGGCAAAGCTTCCGCCCGGAGGTTGATAAACATCGGCAAAAGTTAAAGGAATAAGACTGTGAATAATGTCGTAGTGGTTCCGGCCAATATAAGTCGAGATCAACTTCGAAAAAGAAGCCAATAAAATACGTTTGCTATGATCAGTTTGACAAAGAATGTGGACATTGGCGGCAGAACTATCACCCTGTGCGGCCAGAATGTCGACGTCAACGCCGAGTTGGGAAAGCGCGGAAGCCAATTCGAAAACAAGCCACTCGGCTCCACCCAGAGAGATATCGTAACGCTCTATTATTATCGCGACTTTCATTTTGTACCAAGCACTATAATCGGGGAAAATCAGTTTGTAAAGGGGACAAGCCTGCCGTGTTTAATCTCGCGTCTGGCTATCCGATTGACTTTTTTGACCACTTTGCGAATGAACGCTTTGTCGCGTCCGTCCAGGGGCCTCTTTCCGGCATATCTTTTGTAAAAGCGAAGGCGGTCGGTCTTTGAGAAAGCACTGCCCGGGGCCGAATAATATAACTGGGCTATATCCTTTACCCGAAACCTCTCGGCAAGAATGCGAGGCTTGAATGCTCGCTGCAGGTCGATCAGGTAAAAGGTGCCGTCGTCTGAATAAAATATATGCGCGAGATAAAAATCTCTGTGACGATAGCTCGTATCATGAAATCTTTTTGCGAATTGACCGAGTCGTTCTATGAAATTTCTTTGCTGCCTGAGGTTTTCAGTTGTTGAACGATCCCGGAAACAGTCCGGCAGTTTTTGCTCCAGCGATTCGGCGTTGGGAAGTTCTTCCGTTATTATAAAGCTTCTTTTTTCAAGAAAGACGCCCCATTGCTCGCCATAAGAAACAGTTTTTGGCGTATTTATGCCTGCCCGGGCCAGATGATCCGGTGGGTCTAAATCGAAGGACATCATACTTTTACGGGTATTATGCCAGAACCAGTTTTTGATTTGGGTCAGTGCATCGGGGTGATTGTAACGTTTCAAAAAAAGTTTTTTGTCAGGTTCGGATATTTTAAACTCAAGACGACTTCGATGTTTAGGCAGGCTGGATCCGCCGGGATCTTTTCCGGAATTGAAAGAAAAGAGAGCATCAAAGGAAGTCAAGCCGAGTTTTTCAAACGCCGTTGCGTAGCCGCTGTCTAAGAAAAACGATTGTGAAGTTTCTATAAATCTCTGTTCGGTCATTGCTCAGAGCCAGTTATTTATTACTCGGGTCATTATCGTGTAGAAAATAGTCTGAGATAACGCCCATGAAACGATTATATTTGATGGCGTAATGGGACAATCCTTCTTCGGAGAAGCTAAGAGAATATTTTTTATCCTCGGCTTGTAAATCCGGAGATACCTTCGTCCATTGATCTTCATCCATAGCCAATATTTCTTTAATGCGTTCGGCGTAAAACTCGGATACGGGAAGATCTGAAAAGGCGTTGACGAACCAGGGCATAATGTGCCCGATTTTTTTAAGCAGCAGATTATGCTCAGGGCCGAATTCTAAACACGACTC
>JBARRE010000131.1:0-1825 GCA_049644065.1 Sedimentisphaerales bacterium
CTCGTAAGGGCGTAATAATAGGCCACGTAGCGGCGGTACAGGTCATGGTTCTTCGCCGCCGTTCCCAGGTTCCAGGGCCGCTGCGTGTTGCGCCGCCAGCTCTGCATCTCAGGCGGCAGGTTTTCCAAAGGCTCGCTCACGCTCTCGGGTAGCTCGGTATTATCCGGCGGATACAGGTCCGCCCATTTCTTGAGAGGCGTGTAGGGCTGATGGGGAAAGATGTAATTCGTCCAACAGAAGAACGGCTTGCCCTGGTCTTTGCATTCGGTTAGGAATTCCAGCGTCTTGTCGGTTGCATAGGTCGATGTGCGATTTTCTTCGCGCACCTCGGTGATATGCGACATCAGGTCGGCGTCGTGGCTGCCTCCGAAATCGCGCTTGTGCGAGTCCAACTGCCCGCGCTGCGTCACCCAGTCGATGTAGTTCTCGTCCGATGGGTCCTGCTTGGGATTGATCGTGGTCGCCGAGCGGTCCCAGCCCAGGGCCAGCTCGCCGATATGGGGCAGATGCCGCTTGCCGAAACAACCCGTCCGGTAACCGTTGCGCTGAAAGATATGTTGCAGCGGAAATAACTTGTCATGGTGAGGTGGTTTGTTGGGATTGTCCACGCAGCCCGTCGTGCGCGGGTAAAGCCCCGTCATGAAGGACGTCCGTGACGGCACGCAGATCCCGTCCTGGCAATAGGCACGGTCGAATCGCACTCCTTTCTTGGCCAGTCGGTCCAACCACGGCGTCTTTACAACCGGATGCCTCGCATTTCCCATGACGTTTGCATTGTGCTGGTCCGCAATGATAAAAAGCACATTCGGCTTGGTTCTATCGGCCTTCTTTATCAAAGGTGTATTCTTAGCAAGTAGATCACATCGACCGAGGCCGACCGCCGCTGCCGCCGAAGCCATAACTCCAACAAAAGACCGTCTCGAAAGTTCATTGGTTACGATCGTGTTTGCTGCTTTGTCTCTGGTCATAGTTTTACCTGACATTTCCCATTTACCCGGTCAAAAAACATAATTTATATTACTCAAGCGAATTATGCCAAAACTTCATTGGCATTCGGGACAGTATCCAACAGTTTAACTTTATAAGAAGCTTGCAGAATTTTGCCCTTATCATCGATCACGATCGATGATCGGATATCCGTTCATCTGTTAATTTTATAGGAAAGTGCCGTGTAAAGAAAGTGCTTAGGCCTGATAATTGATCGCCAGACAGAACAAACTGAAGGATTAATGAGCTACATTGCTAACTGCATAATCCGTTACTCTTGCCGCAAGGACGAATTGAGGATATACTTAGAAGATAAAACCATAGAAAGAAATAAGGAATTGAGCACGGCAAGATTTATCGTCACCGAGTTCATATAATTGGATTCCTTAAAGCTGTAGATGAGAGGCGAATAAAATGCACAATATTTCCAGAAGAGACTTTATCGGATCAACTGTTTTATGCGGGATCGGAACAACTGTCCTGTCCTGCCAGTCGAATATCCGGAACACCAGGCAAGCTAATACTCGTTACATTGCGGCCTACGATACTGAGTCTCCTGACTGCCTGGCGGCGTGCCGTAAGATCGTTGAGGTCCACAGGCGATTCGAGATGCCGGCAACATTTTTCATAGTGGGCAGAACACTTGACGCCAATCCCGCCGAGTATCGTGAGCTTCTGGATGATCCACTCTTCGAGATTGCCACGCATACTTATTCACACCGAATGTTGCGCGACAATGATTTCTGCGGCCCGGCCATTTCGCTGGAGGAAAAACGGAAGGAAATCTTCGAAGGAAAAGAAGCCGTCGAGCGTGTCTTCGAGCGGCCCTGCATAGGCT
>JBARRE010000132.1:0-8011 GCA_049644065.1 Sedimentisphaerales bacterium
ACTTGACCATCTACACCATCTTTTGTTGGTGGAGTTAAGGTCTCAACATAATGCTTTGGTGCTATACCTTCACAACTCCCTTCAACTGTTGTATCAACCTGAAAAACCAATTCACCAGAAAAAGCACTGGGGTATAATTTACAATCTATGTGCCCAAATGACGCAGCCATGATTATCTCCTTCTAACTTCCATGTTTATAGCAACCGCACAACAAGAAAAGACTATATTTTTTCTTAATTTTTATTAAAGAAAATCGGTTTCAAACCTAAATGCTTTCAATATAATAATTTAGAATAACATATTTACAGTACAAAAGCTACTTATTTCTTATTAGATTATACAATATTTTATAAATATGTTTATTTTATTATGATAATTTCAAAAAAATTTCCTTCATTTATGATATTTCGACATTTTTATTTATATTCAAATTGTACCAGTACCGACTCACAGGGGAAGTAAATCAAGAAAAGTGTGTCGGATACTGAGTGTTCATCACCATCATTGCGGGCGAATGTGCTTAAGTAAAAACCTATTCTAACTAACCTGAGCAAGAGGAATCAGCGTGCGCCAAATCAGCAGCCATTTTCCTTCGGTACGGTTTAGAACCATCACATCATTGCCGGTCTCGTTGAAGGTCTTGTCTTCCATTTTCCATTTCGTTTCGTAGCTGTAATAGACAACTGCGACGTCGCCGAAGACGTCTATTTTCATAGACAGCTCTTTGTATTCGAGAAAAGTGCCTTTAGCACAAAAATCCTCAACGCTTTTGAGATACGTATCCCTGCCTTCGGCCCGCTGAACAAAACCGGGAGGAACAATTACCACGTCTTTATGACAAAAGTGTTTGAGGGCCTCGATGTCACCCTTCCGAGAGGCTTCATTGATGTCCTTAACGGCTTGCCGGATTTCGTTTTTCAAATCGTTATTTGAATCAGCCAAAACGCTTCTCCTTATATCTGTTTCAGGCGGCAGGCCAGGTAATATCCCTGAAGGTATTGTGCTTGCCGATAGTCTTTCTGATGTCCATTAGATAAGAACTGCAGTTGCTAAGCAAGCGTTAAAATCCGTGTCGGCAGGGGAACCGCCCGTTCTACCGGACTTTAAGGTTTTGATTTAGTTCTGCTTCAAGGAGAAGGTCCGGGGTTTCAAAATCGGATGATATAAGAATTTTCGATTCGAAGGGCTGTAAAGTAACGCTCCCATATATTTTGTTTCCCTGCACATCGCAGTATTTATCCGGCTCCAGATCGACGGTGATTGCTTCGAGCGACGTATTATAAATAATCCGCGACGTTTTTTCGGTAGCTACGGTAATATCGTTGAACTGCTCCAGATATGAAAATTCCCTGGAGTTTTCATCGTACCCTGATAATGCGCGCCAGCCGTTAAGAGTCAAATCCTCATATACCGTTCTGCCCTGGCCGGTGTCATAACGGCTGACGTGGACATGCCGGCTATTATAGGGATTATAAAAGTAGTTATTGTCTGACTGGCCAAAATGGACGTCTTCATAGTATACGGTCAGATACAGTGTTCGCTGTTGTGCGTCGGTGGCGAACATGATGTTGTTCAGCACGACATCATCGACAAGCCTCATTCGTTCGTCCGTCCTGCCGACGAAATACACCTGGGTCACTTTGTTACCGTACAGCGTGTTATTCTGCACGAGATTACCGGGCGCCCCGTGGAAGAAAATGCCCGCCATGTGAGAGCCGATGACCGTGTTGTCCTCAATGATTCGATTATTGCCTTCTTCATCGACATAGATGCCGGGCGTGTCGCCGGAATACCTCTCGATGGTGACAGGCAATCCTGTATCGCGGCGTTGATCCATCGACAGGCATCCAATTGCATCTTCAATGATATTTTGGTGGATATGGTCTTTTTCCGGCCCTGCGGAAAAGCCGCCCGTATAGATACCGCCCCCATCCGACAGGGCAAGGCCAATATTAGTGATGTAGTTGAAAAAAGCCTCGCGACTGAGTGTGTTCTCGGCCAGATATAGACCCGTATAGCCGGTGCGGTCGATCCGGTTATTGTACACTCGTGTGAACGGGCCGGCGATGTACATTCCAAGGCCTCGCCCATTCGTCAGATCCCCACCGAAGTGCTCTGTTGCCGTGGCGTATACGTAGTTACCCTCGATGTTGTTATGGGAGGCGGCGCCATTGACGTTAATCCCACGAGAGCAGGAGTATTTGACCGTATTGCCGACGATCTGATTGTTGTTGCAGGGTCCGCTGCTGGACTGCAAATGGATGCCCCATGTATAGGTGTGCTCAATGGTGTTGTTCTCAACCGTCATGTTGTTTGCCTGGTATAGCCAGATGCCATACGTGTAGGCGTTCCGCATCGCCAGTCCGCGCACGATGTTCCACCCGGTGCCGCCGTAGGTGCGAAGGCAATACTCCCGATACGTAAACTCCACACCCTGCGCAACATCGCCTTTGGGCCACAGGAAGAGTTTTTTCTCAACGGGGTCATAGGCCCATTCCCCCTCATCGTTGATCTCGCCGACGATACTGGTGATATAGTATCCGAAGCGCGTCGACATGTCGTACCGAGGGCTGCTTGCCAGGGTTATCGCACCTCGGGAAAAGCCCGTAATGGGGATCTGGTCGAGCTGCCATACGGCGGTCTTGATGTGGCATACCGAGCCGACAAAATATCCGTTGGGTTTGGAGAGAGAGCTGTCGGTGAACATTTGCTTGGGGTCCGCAATAGTCGTTGGATAGCTCCATCCGGCGTTCGGATATCGCGAGCGATTGAGCAGCTCCCCGTGCTGAAAGACCTGTCTGACGGCAAATGCACTATCGGGGTGGGACTGCACCAGGGCCGCCACGTCCGCAACGTAGATGTGCTCCCAGTATGGGTTCCCGGCACAATCGCCGGGCCCGGCACACCTCTGCCAGTTTGTTACGGGCTCTGCGGCGTTAATTATTACCTTGCCTTCATCTCCGGGATAAGCCCGGATCCTTATGGGTTCAGCTTCCGTTCCGCTTCTCGTCAAGATTGCGGTTTCCCTGTAAGTCCCGGCCTTTATTAGCAGAGTATCCCCCGGTTGCAGCGATTGCACGCCCCCTCCAATCGTCTTGAAGGGTCGAGCTTCGGTCCCAGGATTGCCGTCGTTGGCGACGCGATTGCCTTGGTCAACGTAATACGCTGCCGCCCAGAATGCGTCCGCCGGCACGGTAGTGAAGCTCCAGATGTCGCCCTTGTGCGTCGCGGCACCGTCGAACTCATCTACGCGCCAGTAATACGTCTTGTCGAATTCAAGCTCGCCGGGGTAATACCGGTTCAGCGTCTGAGGCGTCCCCCCCACAGCATCGTCCACGGCATCAGGATCGTCGCCGAAGTACACATCGTGCGAGTCGGCAGAGTCTCCAGACAACCAGTTCAAATTTACCCACTTATCCCGAATCACAGCGCCATCAGCCGGGTCAGGGTTAGCAGCGATTGGACCCTTACCCAATAGTTCAACTTCGGAGATCTGCATACTATTCGCACTTCCGGGACTTCGAACAGCCGTGAATAGAACTTGATAGTGGTCGTATGCTACATCATTATCAAAGAAAACCGGCGTTTCGTTCATTGTGAAGCGAGGCCACGCCGTCGTTTTGCTGAAATCGACTATGTCGCCACTGGCAATCAACGTGTACGGACCATTTATACTGACATTAGAACCATAGAACTCAAATGCAACCGGATCACGCCCTGCCGCGTCATTTGCTGTGGTGAAAGTCAGCCCAACGACAATAGTCTGGCTGGCTGATGGTGTAACCTGGAAACCTGTGGATTGGGTATCTCCTTTGAAATGCAGATACTTCGTCGAGGTGTCATCATCGATCGCCAAGGCAGGATATTCATGACTAGGCCAGCCGAAGTTTCCACCGCCGTCAGTTACTCCATCGTTCGGAACACCCTGGACGGTATCGCCAGGTGCGGTGACATCAAGCCCGGCCGACTGTGTCATTCCACAAAAAAGCAAGGTGCACACGACCACAACTATAAGTGACAATTTCGTGTACATAATAATCCTTCTTCAAAAAACATATTTAGATTGGAAATTGAAATGTAAAATATTTTCACTGTGAAGCACCAAATGTTCCACTACAGCTTCACACACCATACATAATAGCTCCTCCTTTAATCGTCTTCCACCTCGTTTTCTGTGCACTGTCCGCAAGCCATTACTGAGCAGCATAAATCTAAGATGTCTCACTTCGTCGCTTGCTAATAACAAATCTACACTATTGAAGCGGGATTGTCAAGAAATAAACAGAACACGATAGCGTCAAGTATTATGTGTAAGTTTAATTTTATGCCATCGTAGCAGTTGGCCAAAGACAGCTCTTTCGGTTGAGCTTCAAGACTACGATTCCCTTTGGCGAAACAGAATGGTTTTGGGTTACTCAATTTCTTTGGTGACTACCTGCAGGATTTCCTTTTCCCGGCGCTGTAACAGGTCGCCGAGAGGGCCCAGGCTGAGCCGGTAAAAGAGGACCAGCAGCGCCAATAGTACCGCTGAGAAAAAGAGGTTTACCGGAGCGGCCGGCAACCAGCCAACGCCGGAGAAGAGCAGTCCTATAGCCGGCGGAATAAATATCGGGACCATTAACATCGGGAAGAACATGCGCGACAGGAAAATCAGGATGCCTGTTTTCTTGGAAGATTTCGTCGGCTTGAGCGATCCGGCGGCAACGCGGTAAGGAACGAATATGGATATCAGGTTGCCCACCATGCTTAGCAGCAGGAAGGCCGCCAGCATCTGCAGACCAGCAGCAATAACTATAACCAGCGAGACGCCCATCGCGATCTTGACGAGCAAGAGAAATATCGCTCCGATTCCGGCTGCGACCGGCAGAAACGCAAGGTTCTTTCCCAGCAGGATTTGTTTACGCGGCACCGGCAGCAGGACGAGCTGTCGAAAACCGGCCCGGTCGAAGCCGAAAAGATTATACATGAGCTGGCTTAAACTAAGGAACATAAACACGACAGCCCCGGTGGCTATGAACGGCCTGAAATTGTCGCTTATATTCGCCGAACGCCGTACGAAGATCATCGTCCCGAAAATAAGAAGCATGATGAAATTCGATCCCAGCATCATTTTCACTTCGGGCGCCCGCGTCATGCAGCGAAAGAAGGCCAGCGCCGAGGCCGCGGCCTCTTCCGGAACGCCGGGCAGTTGTCTCTCGATAAGATTCTTTCCGTCACCGGCGAGCTTTTCGACTTTCGGTTTTCGTTTAGATATCTTGCCGGTTGCTTGTCCCTGGTAGAAACGAAGGGTCGATCGATAGGCCCTCCTTAAACCCAGCCCGCCCAGAAGGAATCCGCCGGCTGCTCCCATAACCGCGGGCCAGACATTTCCCGTGGCCAGTGACATCGCCCCGTTGCCCACCCATAAGAAAGGCACCACTTTGTGTGCCACCAAAAGCCCATGGGGAAGGGTAATCTTGTCACTGTCCCGGGATTCATCGGGCGTTTTTTGGTCCGACTGCACCGATTCGGTGGTTTTGGGTCGGTGCCGTTCATGATCGCCCATAAGGTTCCCGAAGATATACGGAAGCTGGCACAGCAGGATGAATGCAAAGGTGACACCGGCAATAATCGTACGGCGTCGCCGCTTGTTCATCATGAGAGTGACCAGCCATCCGCGCAGGCAATAGGTCCACGCCGTAATCATAAAGATGACGCTGAGCGCCAGCGGAAACATCAAAATCATGAATCCTCTTCCACCCAGGATCAATCCCACTGAAAGGCCCAGCATCCCAGGCAGGAGCAAAATGATGCTGGAAGTCAGATGCGAGGCGAGGTAATTTACTATAAAGATGTTTCGCAGCGAGATCGGCAAATGCAGCAGCCGGCTGACGTCGATCATCTCAGAGCGCTGGAGTTCGCCGACGACGCCAACCATCCAGAAAAACAGAAACGCCACGACAATCAGGTCCCACACCAGAAGCATGACCGTGGGCGATGCCTTTGACAGGGCAAAGGTACCTGCCAGCAGGCCGGCAATACCGCCCGCAAACCCTAAGGCCAATCCAAGCACAGAGACAATTATGGTCAGCACGGCGTTCAACTGTCCGCCGCGAGACCATTGATTTCGCGTCAGACGCCACCGCAACCAGATGATTGTGCGAAGTTGGCTCCAGTTCATCTATTCCTCCAGCCAGCTCAGCTTCTGCCGCTCGACGTGATCACTGCCGACGGCCTCCAGAAACCGTTCCTCCAGCGAGCCGGCGGCGCGGATATCGTCCATCGTGCATTGATGCACGAGCTTGCCCTCGGCGATTATCCCGACGTCCGTGCAGAGTCTTTCGACAATCTCCAGAACGTGGGATGTCAGGAACACAGTCGCGCCGCGCGCTACGCAGCGCTTCAGCGTGTCCCGCAGCACGCGAGAGGCGACAGCATCGACGCCCTCGAACGGCTCATCGAGAAACAGCAAATCCGGATTCGGAATCAACGCCGCGGCCAGGGTGAGTTTCTTCTTCATACCATGCGAATATTCGAGGGTGAGTTTCTTCTCTTCGTTATCCAGGTTCATCATGGCCAGCAGCTCCCGGCAGCGTTCTCGCACCGTCGCAATTGGCATCTGATACATGCGTCCGATAAAGGTCAGGTATTCGGAGCCCGTAAGATTATCGAACAGTGCAAGCTCCTCCGGCACGACTCCGACGCGCCGCTTGATTTGCCTGGCCTTCTCGGTGTCGCTTGTGTCTTCGCCAAGGATGCGCATCGAGCCGCTCGTGGGTGCGAGCAGGCCGGTGAGCATTTTTATAGTGGTGGATTTGCCTGCGCCGTTGGGGCCGAGAAAGCCGTAGAACTTGCCGGCTTCCACGCGCAAATCGAGGCCGTCCACGGCACGCAAATCGCCGAAGCAGCGGGTCAGTCCGTTAGTTTCGATAGCAAGGGTCATATGGGCATTGAGTCTATTGGCCCGAGGATATAAAAGCAAGGCCCTTTTCAACTTAATGAAGAGAACCAGTCAGGATGACATCGCCCTTTTTGGCGCCTTGACCGAGTGCTTGCCCCTGCGTCCGAGTTGCATCTTTATAACCTTCGGCAGCCGCAGGAACACGCCGGGAAGCAGACGCAGGGCGCCGTTGGCGATTCCCTTGCAAAGGAGTTTAAGGAGCTGGCGGGCGGAATAGAATTCTTTGTAAATCCGCCGGCGCAGTTGCCTGAGTTCTTTGCAGGAGCATTGGTCCGAATAGACTTTTCCGTCATGGGCAATCTGGTAACTCGGATTGCTCGCCACGAGTTCTTCCAAGCCGGAATGAGGGCTGACGCGCAGCGTTGAAATGGCGATAGTATCCAATCCCAACTCGTGCGCAAAGGTGGAAATCTGAAGCATTTCCTCTATACTTTCACCGATATTCCCGAGAATGAAGTACCCGTGGAGAACCATAGAGCTTTTCCGGAGCACGCTGCAGTATTCGCGGATCCGTTGAGTATCGAAGCCCTTTCCCATGGAACGCAGTGTCCTGTCACATGTCGATTCGATGCCCAACATCAGCAAAAGAAAACCCGCTTGCTCCATTTTCCGCAGGACCTCCGGATGCTTAGCGATCTCCAGCCAAGCGTTGATGAGGAACTTCTTGCGGATCTTTCGAGCCAAAATCAGGTCGCAGATTTGCTCCACGCGGTCCATTTTGAGGGTGAACAGATCGTCGGTGAAGCCAACAATAGGAGCTTTAATCTTGGTAAGTTCTTCCACAACGGACTCCGGCGAACGCGCCGACCAGGCCCGTTTCTCACCCCAGGGATTACGGCTGAAAGAGCAAAAAGTGCAATTGTAAGGACAACCGCGTGAAGAGGACAGCATGTCGATCGTCTGCCCTGTGGCGATACCGTCGAGGTTTATTTCATAGCTGTATCGGCGCCGGTGGCGGTTAGGGTAGAGATTATCCTTTACAGAACCCGGCGTGCGGTTCGGATTGTGAACGATCCGGCCGTTCCTGCGGAAGCTGAGGCCGGGTATCGTCTCGAGTGGCAGACCGCAAC
>JBARRE010000133.1:0-1501 GCA_049644065.1 Sedimentisphaerales bacterium
ACCGTGCACCTTGACCTTGTTCAAATCATCGCCCCGCTCGCCGGCGCCGTGCAGAAACAGAATCATCGGCCAGCTTTTTTGCTCCTGGCCGTAGGTTTCCGGCAGAAACAGCAGATAATTGCAACCAAGAGTTTTGGTTACCGTTTTTTCGAACGTCTTGGAATGCTGGCCGCCCCGTTCGAGCAAATCAAATGTCGTCTCACTTTTCTCCGTCTGCGTACAACCAATCAGAAATGATGCTGCAAATACAAAGCATAACAGATAAGCCGCCTTCATTGTTCAATACCTCCCAATTTGTTTCCGACAGCTCTCAGGCGCCGGAGCTGTCATCGAGTATTTTCGGCACTTTGAAAAATTCGGCATCCCGCTGCGGCGCATTGGCCAGCGTTTTTTCGGTTCCGAGCGATTCTTTCACGCAGTCCCGGCGGAAAACGTTGCTTATCGGCAAACAATGTGCCAGGGGCTCAACATCGTCGGTATCCAGCTCGTTCATTTTCTCCACGTAGCCAAGGATTGCGCTGAGCTGGCCGGTAAATTCCGCAATTTCCGCTTCGGTCAAATCAAGCCGGGCTAATTTGGCAACCTTCCTTACCTGCGGTTCGTCGATCTTTTCTGCCACTGTGTGTTTTCCTGCCTAAATAAAAAGCGAGGCAGAACCCGCCCCGCTTTAAATCACATATTGAAAAACAGTATTGTCAGCCGATTGCCTTCTCGGCGGGTTTGTAATCACGTTTGGGAGGTTTTACAACCAGTCCCATCCGAATCGCCTTGGCTGAAACCCTGATCCTGCAAACCTTACCGTCAATGACGGCCCGGACCTTTTGTATATTCGGCTTAAACTTTCTTTTCGTGATGCCGGTCACTTTCTTACCGACACCGCCAAGATATTTCGCTTTACCACGCCTGGATATACTCTGGCCAGCTACCGTTCGTTTCCCCGTAAAATAACATACTCTTGACATTAAAAGCTCCTATTCTAATCAACTTAAGCCGGGTCTTATCCCAGCAGAATCACTAAATATATAATTTCGCACAGAAATTGCAAGCCCAAACCGGAATTTTAAGCAAAAAAGCCTCGGAAATGCACTTTTCTTGTTATTATTGCCTTCTATTGTCTAATTATCCGCTAAGAAGAACAAAAGAACCGATCCTCCGAAACTAGTATTCATAAAGAAATAGACGAGGACATTCCAGCCGTTTTGCAGTTGACACAAGGGATAGCCTTCTGCTACAATAACCATTAGCATCTGTGGAGTCGCATACTCGCCGGGGTATTTCGTTTTGTTCTGTCGGACATTTGAAATGCAAGGCTTTGTTCTCTTGCCCAAAAGGTAGGCAGAGGAGGTAAAATCCATGACTATGGCCGGAAATTCAGGCCTGGTTCAATCCTGGGTAACAATTGGAGTGTACTGATCTAATGGAGATTGAGGATTCCTCCCGATCAAGAGAGTAGATAACAAGCTGGAACTCTCAGATTGGAAAGGAATCCTTATGGTCAAGC
>JBARRE010000134.1:0-31328 GCA_049644065.1 Sedimentisphaerales bacterium
ATGGTTTTTTAAAAACAGTGAGCTTCGTTTGTGTCCGGCATGCTGGAGCTGAACGAAACCAACAAGACCAGGTATTTGGGAATATTAAGGGATAATAAGCCATGCGAAAACAGTTTTTATTGAAAGCCATTTTGCTGCTCTCAGTGATTTTATTATGTGAGGACTTTTTTTGCCCTGCAAGCCGAGCAGCGCTTAAAGGGGGCTGTGCAAAGGTAAATATCACGCCGCCCGTTGGGGCCTGGCTTTCGGGTTATGGCGGTCGGGATAAACCGAGCGATGGCATAGTCGACGAGCTTTACGCCAGGGCTCTGGTTCTCGATAATGGGAGCAATAGCGTAGCGATAATTTCGGTCGATCTGTTGTGGGTCCCGCTTCAGATGACGAACCGGGTGCGGGGGATACTGAAGGATAAGATCGGTATACCCGAACAGAATATCCTGATTTGTGCCACGCATACTCATTTCGGGCCGAAGATTTATACCGAGACGAAGATCGGGCCGGAGGTCTCGGATAATACGGTCGACTCCTCTTATGTGCAAATCCTTGTTAAGAAGATAACGGACTCGGCGTTCCTCGCGCATAAGAGAATGGAGAATGTGAAAATCGGGGCCGTCAAAGGCGATATTCCCGAGATCGTATATAACCGCCGGCCGACAAGAGCCGACGGCTCCGTGCAAACGACATTCAGTCTGCCGCTCGAAGTTACCGCCACCAGGAAAATACAGCGAAGCCCGGACGGTTCGGTGAGTGTCACGTTTACTTTTCCGACTGAAGGGCCGGCATTGACATTCGGCCCGGTCGATCCGGAAGCCTGGGTGCTCAGGGTAGAGAACGCCGAAGGTCAAATCATCGGTTCGGTAGTCAATTTTGCCTGTCACGCCGTCAGCGGCAGCGTATTTGCCGACTGGTTCTATTCCATCTCGGCCGACTACCCCGGCGAGACGATGCGGGTCGTCGAGCAGCTCGAAGGGGGCGTCTGTCTGTTCACTTCCGGGACGGCAGGAGATATCGTCCCGCTCCGGCGAGGCAGAAAACCTCGCTACGAGATCGGCAGAGCTTTGGCGGGAGAAGCCATCAGGCGGCTCCAGTTCGTTCAGACGTCCGGTGACATCGATATGACGGCAATGACGCGAGAAGTCACGCTGCCCATCAGACAGGATCTTTCGCCAAACAGAATCATCGCCGCCGACAAGGGCAAGACGCATCTGACTACGGAGATTCAGGTCATCAGGCTTGGTGACATTTATATCCTCGGACTGCCCGGCGAAGTTCTTGTGGAAGTGGGGCTCGATATAAAGAAAAAGGCGGGATTTCGGAACCTTATCATCGCCGCGGTGAGTAACGATACGATCGGCTACGTATGCCACAGCCAGGCGTATGAGCAGGGCGGTTATGAGGCGGATTCCGGCACCAACCTGGCGAAAGGCGCCGGCGAAATAATCGTAACTCATGCCCTGGACCTCCTCTCCCAAGTGAAGGTCCAACGGTAATTAGATTGAGCTTAGCTTGTCCCGGTTCTCGTAGACCTTGATGATGGCGTCGGCAATATTGTCCATGTCCTCTTTGCCTGCGAGCAGCGGGCCCGACGCCCAAATCATAACCATCTCCCGGCAGACCTGGTCGCAGGTCGGGCACGGGACCTGCCGGCGATATTCTTCGAGTCTCTGCCGGGAGAACATTTTCTTATAGACCGGCTGCTCCAGGATGTGCTCTATCCACGGTTCTCGGTGCAGTCCCATTGCGATATACGGGCTGAGACCGACTCCCTCGGCGGCGACGGCTTTTAGAAACTTGCTGCGGTCGACGTTATTGAAGTGTTCCTTTCGATAGCTCATGGCGTAGAGGTAAAACGAGCCGCTGTTTGTGCCGTCGTAGAGCTTCTGTGGAACGATGCCCGGCACGTCTTTGAGCCTTGAGGTCAGATGAGCGGCGTTTTCGTTCCGGCGTTTGAAGCGTTCAAGAATACCGGGCCACTGCCCGAGCAGGGCGGCTGCTTCAAACTCGTTCATGCGGTATTTCGGCCCGGCCACCTCGGTGCGGCCACGGCGGGATGTGCCGTGATTGTGGACGGTATAGCATTTGTCCATAAGCTCTTCGTCGTTTCCGACCACGGCGCCGCCTTCACCGCAGGCAATGGTCTTGCTCGACTGAAAACTAAAACACCCAACGTCTCCGATGGTTCCCAGCTTCTTTCCTCTATATTCGGCCAGGTGTGCCTGAGCGGCGTCTTCGATGACTTTCAGATTGTGCTTTTTGGCAATGGCCATGATGCTGTCCATATCACACGGCTGGCCCATCATGTGCACCGGCATAATCGCTTTGGTGTTGCCGGTGATTCGACGCTCCACATCAGCGGGATCGAGCTGGAAAGAATCGCGGTCGAGATCGGCCAAAACCGGCAGAGCCCGGGCGGACAGAATCGAGGCAATCGTCCCCGGGTCGGTATAGGGCGATGTGATGACCTCGTCGCCGGGGCCGATTCCGAGCGCCTCGACGCAGGTGTGCAGCGCCTGTGTTCCGGAGCCGGTTGCCACGCAGAACTTCGCCCCTATCAGGTCAGCGAATTTTTTCTCAAGCGTGGGCACCGTACCTGATTTAGACTGTATCCTGCACCAGATCCTGCTCTTGGTCGTTTTTACTACCGAGTCCACTATGCGGTCATCACAATAAGGCCAGTCGGGCCAGCTTTTGTTCTTCCTGACCGGTTCGCCGCCGAGAATTGCCAGCTTGCCCGCTTTGTTCGTGATGTTTGCGTAGCTCGGAATAGTCCTTGAGGCCACTCCAATTAACGAGCCAGCCGACGCCGCGGCGATGAATTGCCGTCTTGTTAAATGATCCTTAACCATTTTTCAAACCCTTTCATTTGGCGTTTTCTCCAAACCTGATATTTAGCTGAAATTTTCATTATAATCTCACTTTGGGCTCGATGTTAGTGGAAAAAATGCAGACTGCAAGTAATTGTGTTTAAATCTATCGTGCTTTTAATGATCTTCGTTTTTTTGAAATATCTCTGAATTCGCTGCGACTATCTTTAATATCGTTGGTTTTGGTGAATTGACAATATTTACTGTAGCGGGATGAATTAGTGATAAAAGGAGCGTTCTGATGAGTAATTGTACATTGTTATTAATTGGGATCGGTTCATTGCTGGCGTCCGCTGAATCAGGCCGAGAAATGGATAGCTATCTGCAGGCATGGACAGGTATGGATATGTTCAGCGGCACTGTTTTGGTCGCCAAGGACGGCGGCATAGTTTTTCATAAGGCATACGGCAAGGCAAACGTCGGTCGTAATGCCGAGAACACATGCGAAACAAGATTTCGTATTGGCTCATTGACCAAGTCGTTTACTGCTATGGTTGTGCTTCAATTGGAGCAGCAGGACAAGCTCAGCACAAAAGACCGTCTCAGCAAGGATGTTCCGGACCATACACGGGCCGATGAGATTACGTTGGATATGCTGCTGAATCATCGTTCGGGAATAGTTGACCATACCACATTGCCCGATTTTCAGACGCATCGCCGGACGGATATATGCCCGCTCGAAGAGACTATTGCTACCTTCAAACACCTTCCGTTGGAATTTGAGCCGGGCACTCGCTTTGAATACAGTAATTCCAACTATATCCTGTTGGGTTTTATCATTGAAAAAGTAACCGGGCGGCAATACTCAGAAATAGTCCGGCAAAACTTATTAGAGCCATTAAATATGGATAGCACTGGCTTTGAATACGAGCTGCAACCAGTGGCAAACATGGCCGCAGGGTATCGGATGGATGACGACCGTGTAGTGCCGGCCACTTCTCGCGTGATGCAAAATGCACATGCATCGGGGGCGCTGTATTCGACCGCATCCGACCTGTATGCCTGGGAAAAGCTATTTAATTCCGACGATCCGGCAAACAAGACTATTGTGCAGAGAATCCTTGATCCGTCTGCCGAGGCTTACTGTTATGGATGGGCCATCGATTCGATGCACGGCAGGAGAATCCTCGCCCATATGGGTGATACCGAAGGTTACAAGTCCTGCATATTGCGATTTCCGGCAGACAACGCCTGCGTAATCGTGTTGAGCAATTTCGACCAATGTCTCGTTATGCGTATAGGTCATGATTTGTCGGCCATCCTGCTCGGTCAGCCGTACCGCATGCCCAAACGGGCTTTGGTGGCACGTGAGGTGGCGGCCAATTACGGCGACTATGTAGGTCAATATCAATTGAAGCCCGGATTCGTATTCACGATTAGTCGCGAGGGTACAAGCTTGTACTGCCAGGCGACGGGCCAGGGCCTGCTGCAGTTACATCCCGAAAGCCGGAGCACCTTCTTCATAAGGGAGGCCGACGCACAATTTGAATTCGTTCGAGACGAGAAAGGCCGCGTTACAAAACTCGTCCTAAATCAGAATGGAAGGCAGATACCTCTAAATAGATTATAACCTCTATTCTTCTGATTGATGTCCCACCAGACAAAGCTTCTTTGTTGGCATGTAATTGTCAGCGGGTGATTGGACTGGCATTCGGCAGGAACCTGCGTTAGAATATCCTGATGTAACCAGGTACGAGGACCAATCGCTATGAGAAAGAACATTGCTATCAAATCACTGACGTGGGTTTTAGTTGTTTTTTTAAGCCTCCATATCTTCTGCCCTGACGCTCAGGCCGGACTCAAAGGAGGCTGTGCTAAGGTAAATATCACTCCCCCGCTCGGGATTCCGCTTATTGGGTCCTACGGCAAGCCGAGCGACGATGTCCTTGATGAGCTATATGCCAAGGCGCTGGTTCTCAATGACGGAATCAATATCGTAGCAATCATTTCGTGTGATTTGCTGTACACGCCTTTGGAAGAAATTGCCGGGCCGGTGCGGGAAATTATCAACAAAAAGACCGGTATTCCCGAACGGAATATCCTTGTCTGTGCCACGCATACTCATTCGGGGCCGGAGGTTTTTACCAAATCCAAGTTCAGGACCGCAGGGGATGATCCCCCTCCGGCCATAGACCGGTCCTACCTCGATACACTCGTAAAAAAAATCGCCGGCTCGGTACTGATTGCACACAAAGAAATGCAGGAAGTGAAGATCGGGGCGGCAAAAGGTCAGGCTCCCGAAATCGTCTACAACCGAAGGCCGAGAAATAATGACGGCCTCGTGAAAATGGCTTTTACTATCCCGCCGGAAGTAAGAGCCACAAGGAAAGTTGTGGTCGATCCCGGCGGTGACGTGAGAACGACATTTGTTCTGCCTGATGATAAGACTGAATGGAAATTCGGGCCCATCGATCCGGATGTTTGCGTACTGAGGATTGAAAATATGTCCGGCGAAATTGTCGCCTCGCTGGTCAATTTCGGTTGTCATCCGGTTACCATATATCCTTTTCTAAGTACCGCGGTATCGGCCGATTATCCCGCGTTTGTTACAAGTGTTGTCGAAGGGGCGGAAGGGGGGCTGTGTTTGTTTGCTCTTGGATTGGCGGGCGATGCCGTGCCGTTCGACAGAGGAGTCCTGCCCTGTCGGCAGATCGGCAGGGCGGTCGGAGGCGAGGCGCTCAGACGGCTTCAATTCGTTACAACTAAAAGCGATGTTACTGTAAGTGGCCTTACAAGGGAGATTTCATTTCCAACAAAAAAACCGGTGCCGGAGAAGGCTGCCGATAATGATAGAATCCACGAGCCGGTTATCAGCGAGATTCAGGTGCTGCGACTTGGTGACATTTATATTCTGGGGCTGCCCGGCGAGGTGCTCGTGGAAGTGGGTTTGGAGATAAAGAAAAGAGCGGGATTGGAGAATCTGTTTATAGTGACGCTCAGTAATGACGCTATCGGATACGTCTGCCACAGTGCTGCTTACGATGAAGGAGGTTATGAGCCGACCAGTGCAACAAAACTCGCCAAAGGGGCCGGCGAGATAATGATAGAACAGGCGTTGAAACTTATAGACCAAATCAAATCTCAATGAAGCTCGCTTAGTGCGATGATTTGCACCAGTTACTTTTGGCAGAGAATTGTGGGTCCTTTCGCGCGGAAATGTTCCAGCCAGCTCTTTATTATCGCGCCGGTAATATCGAGGTCGCCACGTGCGTAATCTTCGATACTTTTGCCCCAGTAGAAACTGATCCAGCCATCTACGATTTTCTGCGAACCGTCGATGAATGCATCCATCTCCTCGATGCCGCAGCTTAACGGGAACATCTCCTCCACGACGAGGGGCTTGCCGACGTCATAAACAGTGAGTGCCTTGAGCGCTTTTTCGACTTGTCCTTTCTTCGGATAGAAATGAACGCTGGCGAAATCCAGATTCTCACCGACCTGCTTCGAGTAAAAGAATGGCTTGGCGTTCGGCCAGACGTGAGCCCAGGGAATCACGCCGACCGTTATCATGTGCTTGTTGTCATGCTTTCGGATCGCCGCGACGAGCTTGTCCACCCAGGCTTTCGCGACCTGCTCTCTGGTTCGCCCGGCAAGGTCGAGCGTGATTCGCTGCACAAAATGTTTGCCCCCGAACTCACCGGCCAACCACTCGGTCTCAGTCTTGTCACCACCGGTCAGAATAGGCTCGTTCATCAGGTCGTAGCAGAAGATTGCAGGACTCCCGGCACATGTTTTGGCCACCGCTTCCCAGAATCGCGTCTGAACGTCCCAGCGAGCAGCTTCATCCATCTTATCGTACCACTCCGGCACATCCTTCTTATGGTAGCAACCCAGGCCGGTGATATCGAGATATAGTCCGGTTTGTTCGGCCAGTTTCACAAGGCGACCGAGCTGTTCGAGTGACGCCTCATTCGGCTCCGTAGGTGTCTGCATGAACTTTGCTGTCTGCAAGTGGATCCGAACCGTGTTGGCGCCGAGCGCCTTGATCTCCCTGAAATCTTCCACAACGGTCGGCCATTCATGACGCCAGTAATCCTCAAGCAATCGTCCCGGATCATCGTGGTCGTAGTTGAAGCCCCAGGCCAGAAATTTCTCGCCCGATCCGGCACGTATAAAGCCACTCCCGTCCTCGTTGGGGCGAATCAGCTCCATATAGCTTTCGGACTGCTGGTTCTGAGCCATCTCGTGGACCTTAGCGACAATCAGCTCCTCGACCGACGGGGCGAACGGGCCGGGCAGGTCCGTGTAACGCATGGCGTCGCCTGCCTCGTAGCCGCCTTCCCGCAGCACGCGAACCGAAGGGACATACCCGAACACATCGTTCGAGTAGGCGGCCACCCAGACCGCGCGGCCGGGCAGTTCCGACTTCAGACGTAGCGAGTAGTCCACCACGACCTCGCCGGCCAGAGCAACCATCGTTAAATCGTCGCCGAACCGGACGACCTGCACCAGATACGGATAGGTAGTACGAATAGCTCCATTTTTATCGAGTTCCTCCAGCAGCACTTCGGCATGCCGACGGTTATACTTGTCAGTCGACTTGGCCTGTTGTTCGAGCTTTTCCCGGCCGGGCACCTCGGCAAACTCCAGCGTCACCGTATCGATGCCCGCTCGAATCGGCCCAGTAATGGGGCGTGCCTGCGGAGCCAGTGCCGCTTCGACGCCGTTTGCCAGAGCACGGCCGTGTTGCTTGCAATAATCGAGAGTCTTAGGCCCGCCGCGAGGGTACGGATTCTGATCGCCGCCGCAGCTGGCCATAAACATCGCGGTCGTTCCGGGATGGGCCTGCACTATATACTCCTGGGCGAAGCCCGCGTAGTCGCCGCAATACTGATAGAAGCTAAGGGTTGTGCAGTGGCAGGCGTACCCGAACAGAACGGCTCGCAATTTGCCGTCCTGGCTATCGATCCGCAGGACGGGGACATCGTGGTCGACCGGGCCGTCCGGATTCGGACTGTTCTGAACACCCGTCTCGGTCTTCAGACGCCGGTTCATGGCAAAGCCCGCGCGGGCGTGGGTGTAGCTTAGTTTTGCCGGGGCAAGATTTCCTATCGCCCGGCCGATCAGTTCCAGCAGTTTGTCCTGAAGATCGTCCACATACTTATTGCTTTGCTGAATCTGCTCCTGCGACAGGCCATACAGTGTGTTGCCGTAGATTGAATATCTCGTTTCGCGCACCACCGGGCCGGAATGGGTGTGCGATGCATTTAGCAACAAAGCCTCCGGTTCGAGGTTGTAGGACTGCTTTACGTGCTCAGCCAGCCAATCACGCATCGGGCGCGGAATTCCGATCAGATCTACTGTAACGATTACAAGTCGCGTGCCGTGCTCATCTTCCAGCGCCAGAGCTTTGGCGTGCAAATCATGGACCTTTCCCTCCGAAGGTTTATTTCTTGCCGCGTAGCCAGCCATCCACATTGGCTCATCAGGCGTAATGATAATCGAGGCCACTCCCGCTTTGAAGTTTGATAGTTGACCCGCCCGGGCACAGAATGGCAAAGCAATCAGGCACAACAGCAAACATGTCATCGCCGGCCTTAATTTCGGAATGCTGATAGTATATCTGTTCATCTATATACTCCCCATATTATTTTAAATGGTTTGCTTGTCTCAATTTTTCACAATAGTACCTATGTTACCGGCCGAATTCCAGCGGTCTTTTTCGCAAATCCCTTTTTTCATTCTTGTCGAGACTCCTTCTGGTTCCTATAATGGCCGACCAATAGCAATGTTTTTATAAAGAGGTGCTAATTGAGACGCTCGGATGCAAATATGGATTTCTTCATTCCCAAAACTACATTGAAAATTGAAATGCCGGAGGTGCATGGATGTTAGGCCTTAAACTCGTTGACTGGGCAGTAATTGTTGTTTATCTAATCGGTATCACGCTCATCGGCTTCTGGGCGGCCAGAAAAGTCCGCAGCTCAGCCAGCTTTTTCATCGGCGACCGCAAGTTCGGCAAGATGATGATGGCGTTTTTCATGTTCGGCTCTGGTACGCACTCGGACCAGGCCGTGAGTGTCGCGTCTAAGACTTATCGCTCCGGCGCTTCGGGCATCTGGTACCAGTGGCTGTGGCTCTTTGTCACGCCGTTCTTCTGGCTCATAGCGCCGTTTTTCCGCCGGATGCGGGCGGTAACCACCGGCGATTATTTCGAGATCCGTTACGGGCGAAGCGTAAGTGGCTTATATGCGGCGATGGGGATATTGCCGCTTCTGGTTGCCATCGGAGTTATGTTAAAAGGCTCCGGGATGATAGTCGAAGCCGTATCGGGCGGTGCCATTAGCTCCGAGCTTGCGATTATTGCGATGACCGTAATTTTTCTTATCTATGGCATTGCCGGTGGACTAAGTGCAGCAATCGCAACCAACTTTGTCCAGGGCTTGCTGACCGTTGTTCTGTCTTTCGTAATACTGCCGTTTGCATTGGCCAAAGTCGGAGGTATGAGCGGTTTGAAGCAATCAATCTCGGACCCTGCCATGCTTTCACTTGTGTCGCCGGGCGAGATTACCCTGTTCTACATTATCATCATTGCTTTTAATGCTCTGGTTGGCTGGGTGACTATGCCCGAGACCATGGTAAACTGTGCGGCAGGTAAAACGGAAATGGAGGGAAGGATAGGAGTTACTGTAGGTATCTTCGGTAAACGAATATGTACTATTGCCTGGATGCTCACGGGTCTGTGCGCGGTGGTCATGTATGCCCAGCTTGCAGATCCCGATTTGGCTTACGGTAAAATGGCGCGTGACCTGCTGCCCGACATTGCTCCCGGTTTGCTTGGATTATTCATTGCGTGCCTGCTCGCTTCTGTTATGAGTACCTGTGATTCGCTGATGGTGGTGGCTTCAGCGTTGTTTACCGAAAACATCTACAAAAAATTCTTCGTAGTCGGCAAAGCCGATAAACATTATACCCTCGTCGGTCGCATCGCATCGGCGCTGGTTGTGATATTGGGTATCTATGTTGCCTTCAACCTGGAGAGTGTCGTAAAAGGCCTGGAATTCTACTGGATGGTGTCTGCCCTTATGGGAATTGCCTTCTGGCTTGGGCTTTTCTGGCGCCGGGCAACGGTAGCCGGGGCATGGGCCGCAACCCTGACCAGCTTAGGCGTATTTCTTTTCACCAGCACAAAACCTCTGGGTGTTATCCCCTGGGATTTCAATGTGTACTTTGCCGACAAGCTGCCGGCGTTTATGCTGTGGGATGGCAAGCTCTATCTGCCCTGGCAGATGATTATTTATTTGAGTGCGGGCTTTGTTGTTCTGATTGTTGTCAGCCTGCTGACCCGGAGGGCACCGGCAGAAAATCTGGATCGATTCTACGCGTGTTTGAGGACGCCTGTCGGCCCTGACGAGCCGGAGGCTGATCCTTTTACACTACCGGCCGGCGTGGAGCCGGGCCCGCGGAACGTCCTGATACGGCATCCCGATTTCGAAATACCAAAACCTACCCTGATCGGTATTGGAGGATTTCTTGCCGCCTGGCTGGGCGTTGCCCTGCTGATTGGTGCGGTTTATTGGATAATTCAATAGTTGAATAGATGTTTTGATTCAAGGGACGCAGCTATGTTAAGAGCATTTGTTTTGTCGATGTTAAGCCTGTGTATATTTACTGCTTCTTGTTCGGAAACTGAGCAGATGAAGGCAAAAGATAATCCGCCAGATAAAATCAAGCTTGTGACACTGGATCCGGGGCACTATCACGCGTCCCTGGTCCAGAAGAGTATGTACGAGCAGGTGGATCCCGTTGTTAAAGTCTATGCTCCCGATGGGCCCGATGTGCAGAACCACCTGGCACAGATTCAAAGCTTCAATGAGCGTGCCGAAGATCCGACTCATTGGCGGCAGGAAGTCTATAAAGGCGATGATTTTCTTGAAAAAATGCTCGCCGAGAAAAACGGTGACATTGTCGTTCTTTCCGGCAACAACCGCAGAAAAGCCGAATACATCAAGGCCTCCATCGACGCCGGTCTCAACGTCTTCTGCGACAAGCCGATGTGCATCGACGCGAAGGGATTCAAGCTCCTGGAGCAGGCCTTCGCCTCGGCCGAGAAAAGCGATCTGCTGCTCTACGATATCATGACCGAGCGATTCAACACCACCTGCATCTTGCAAAAACTTCTCGTCCTCAATAAAGAACTTTTCGGTGAGATGGAAGCCGGCTCACCGGAAAATCCCGCCGTCGTCAAGGAGAGCGTACACCATTTCTTCAAATACGTCGCCGGAGCGTCGCTCAAGCGGCCCGCCTGGTATTTCGATACGACCCAGCAAGGCGAAGGCCTTGTGGACGTCACAACGCACCTGATCGATCTGATGATGTGGACGTATTTCCCAAACCAGGCAATCGATTACCGTAAGGACATTGAGATAAATAAAGCCAGACGCTGGCCTACTACGCTTACGCGCGCGCAATACGAGAAAGTAACGGGAGTGTCCGACTTCCCCGATTATCTCAATGACAAACTCAACGATGACGGAGTTCTGCCCTGCTATTCCAACGGCGAGATGACCTTCACGATGAAGGGCATCTGCGTAAAACTCTCGGTGACGTGGAATTTCCAGGCTCCCGAGGGCGGTGCGGACACACATACCTCGCTGTTTCGAGGAAGCAAGGCTAATGTGATCATTCGCCAGGGCAAGGAGCAAAACTATCGACCGGAGGTGTATGTCGAGCCAGCCCCGGGAGCAGACGCCGCTAAAGTGGCCGCATCTTTGAAAAGAGCTGTCGCCGGCTTACAGAGAAAATTCCCCGGCTTGAAAGCCGAGAAGGCCGGAGACGGCTGGCACATCGCCATACCCGACAAATGCCGGAGCGGGCACGAAGCTCATTTTCGAAACGTCATGGAGGCGTATCTACAGTACCTGGCCGAGGGCCGGCTGCCCGATTGGGAAGTCCCTAACATGATCGTCAAGTACTACATCACGACGAGGTCGCTCGAATTAGCCCGACAGTGACACTCAATGAGGAGAGCAAAAACAAAATGGCCCATGAACAATTAGCACTGTTAGGTGGTGAAATGTCGGTTAAGTCGGAGGCGTCAGATATTTTTGCCTGGCCCATAGTCACCGAACGGCACGAACAGGCCGTCCTTGACGTGCTTCGAGACCGGAAGATGTCCGGCATCGAAATCACCAAAGAGTTCGAGAAGAAGTACGCCGAATCGCTCGGCAGAAAATACGCCTTGGCTTACAACAACGGCACGTCGGCCATCCTGGGCGCCATGTACGCCCTGGGCATCGGACTCGGCGACGAAGTTATCTGCCCGAGCATCACTTACTGGGCCTCGGTCGCGCAGGCGTACAGTCTCGGCGCCACGCCCGTTTTCGCCGACGTCGATCCCGAAACACTTTGCATCAACCCGAATGACATCGAGCATCGCATCACACCGCGAACCAAAGCGATTGTCGTCGTGCATTACGCAGGGATGCCGGCAGAGATGGACGCGATTATGAAAATCTCTGCCGAGCACAATCTGAAAATCCTCGAAGATGCATCCCACGCTCATGGTGCGCTCTACAAGGGCAAGCAGATCGGTACCTTCGGCGAGGCGGCGGCATTTTCCCTGATGACCGGCAAGGCACTGGCAGTTGGGGAGGCGGGAATCCTCTTTACCGACGATCGCAGAGTTTATGAGCGGGCTATCCTCTTTGGGCATTACATCCGGCACGACGAGATTACATTAGATGAGCTTAAGCCATTCGCGGGGCTGCCCTGCGGGGGAGCCAAGCACCGGATTCACCAGCTCAGCTCGGCTTTCGGACTGGTCCAGTTGGAGCTGTATCCGAAGCAGATGGCCGAGATAGACAAAGCGATGAATTATTTCTGCGACCTGCTCGAAGATACCGCCGGGATCAGACCAATCCGACCGCCCAGGGATACGGACACAACCAAAGGCGGCTGGTACTATCCACATTTCATGTACAACGCCGACGAGTTGGGAGGCCTTTCACTGTCACGCTTCAGTCAGGCCATTCGAGCCGAAGGCTCAATTTGCAATCCCGGCTGTAATAAACCACTGCATCAGCATCCACTGTTCACGACTATGGACGTTTACGGACACGGCAGGCCGACAAGGATTGCTTTTCTCGATGAGGCCGCAACAATCGAGCAATACATCGAAACGCTGCCGGTCGCCGAGGGCATCACCCGCCGCGTCTTTGAGGTCCCCTGGTTCAAACACTATGAGCCGGAGATTATCGAACAACATGCCGGCGCTTGTAAAAAAGTGATCGAGAATTATCAGTCGCTGTTGGCAGGCGATACCGATAAAGACGCCGAGACCGGTGGTTACAGCAGCTTCTTCAGCAGCCGGAAAAACACGTAATAAGAAATTGCACGTTTTGCCGGTTGCTTTTTATCTTGGTGCAACGTGAGATTTTTTCCGGATTCGTCTTACAGGCTGGCGATGTTTGGATTTTTTGCCGCGGCGGTTTCGTTCGGTCTTGAGACGGGTGTTGTAATCGGCGCATTCTTTAGCATATCCGGTTTGACCATAGCCTGCTCGGCGATCTCGATCATTGCCTCGATGAATGCATCCAGCGTTTCTCTGCTCTCGGTCTCGGTCGGCTCGATCATCAACGCGTCTTTCACAATCGTTGGGAAATAGACGGTAGGGGGGTGGAATCCTCTGTCTATGAGAGCTTTGGCGATGTCAATCGCGTGGACGCCGTTGCGGAGCATTTTTTCCGGGACGCTGAAAACACATTCATGCTTGCAAATTCCGTCGAATGCGAGATCATAGTGCTTCTTTAGTTTTTCCCTGACGTAGTTTGCATTTAGCACCGCATTCTCGGCAACCCTCTTAAGACCGTTTTTGCCCAGCATCAACATGTAGACATACGCCCGCAGCACAATCCCAAAGTTGCCGTAGAAAGGCGCCACGTAGCCGATGGATTTCGGCCTGTCGTATTCCAGGGCATAGGTCCCATCATCCCTCTTGACGACAATAGAAACCGGCAAAAAGTCAAGCAGCTTGTTTCTGACTCCGACCGGACCGGCACCGGGGCCGCCACCGCCATGAGGGGTGGCAAATGTTTTGTGTAAATTGATGTGCACGATGTCGAAGCCGAAGTCGCCGGGGCGTGCCTTGCCGACAATGGCATTCAGATTGGCTCCATCGTAATATGCGAGCCCGTCAACGCTGTGGATAAGATCGCAGATCTCTCTGATGTGAGGGTTGAACAAGCCGAGTGTGTTGGGGCAGGTCAGCATGAGACCAGCGACGTCATCGTTTAAGGCCTTCTCGACATCTTTCAATTCCATGAAGCCGTTCTCGGTTGTCGCGATGGTGCGGACCTTGTAACCGGCAATCGCCGCGCTTGCGGGATTTGTGCCGTGAGCGCTATCCGGGATGAGAACTGTGGTCTTCCTGTTGCCTCTGTCGCGGTGGTAAGCGGCCATAATCATCATGCCGGTCAGTTCGCCATGTGCGCCGGCCAGAGGCTGCATCGTGAATCCGGCCATCCCCATGATTTCGCGGAGAAACAAATCCGTCTCATGAAGCACGCACAGCGCTCCCTGGGTCAGCATCCCACCCATTCTCAGTTGAGGCAGCAGCGGGTGCAGGTGTGCAAAGCCCGGATATGTGGCAATGCGCTCTGTAATTTTGGGATTGTACTTCATTGTGCAGGAGCCGAGCGGGTAGAAGTTGGTATCCACGCCGAAGTTTCTGCGGGACAGCTCCGTGAAATGCCGGATAACATCGAGTTCGCTAAGCTCTGGCATCTCTGCCGGCTTCTCGCGTAAGAAGGCTTTCTTGATGTTGATAGAGGCAGGCACATCACTTGGTCCGGGCTGGATGGCTCGTCGATTTCGCACGCTCTTTTCAAAGATCAGCTTCATAGAACACTCTCCAGAGCTTCGGCCAACGTCCCGATTTGCTGCTTGGTTCGCTTTTCAGTGACGCATATCAGGATGGAATTCTCCATTTTGTCGTAATATCGGCTCAGCGGAAAACCGGCGGCAAAGCCTTTTTCGATCAGTTTCGCAATGACATCCGCCGCTTCACTGGGCAGGTCTAAAACGAATTCGTTGAAGAACCACCTCGCCTTGAAGTGCGGTTCGACACCGGGTATTGCGGTCAGGCGTTTATAGGCGTAACTGGCCTTGTCCGCACATATCTGGGCCGTTTCTCTCAATCCCTGTTTGCCGAGCAGGGACAGGTAAACCAGTGCCGTCAGGGCACAAAGCGCCTCATTCGAGCAGATGTTTGATGTAGCCTTGTCGCGGCGGATGTGCTGCTCCCGGGCCTGGAGTGTCAGGACAAAGGATCGCCGATCCGTTCTGTCGGTGGTCTGTCCGACAATTCGGCCGGGCATCTTGCGAACGTACTGCATCCGCGAGGCCATAAATCCCAGATACGGCCCGCCAAAAGACATCGGCATGCCCAGACTCTGGCCTTCTCCGGTTACGATATCGGCCCCCATCTCACCCGGGGTTTTGAGTATTCCCAGCGATATCGGGTAACAGGAGACAATCAAAAGGGCGCCTTTCTCGTGGGCGGCTGCGGCGATGTCGCTGAAATCGTCTATGCAGCCGAAAAAGTTCGGATTTTGCAGGATGACCGCGGCGGTCTTGTCGTCGATTTTCTTGAATATCCGTTTGCGGTTTGCCAGGCCGTCAACGCAATGTGTCTGTTCGAGTTCAATTTTCAGATTCTGTGTATATGAGTCAATCATGACGCGATAAATGGGATTTACGCTGTCGCCGATTATGACTTTGTTGCGCCCGGTTATTCGCAGCGCCATCATCATCGCCTCGTACATCGCGGTCCCGCCGTCGTACAAAGAGGCGTTGGCGACCTCCATTCCGGTTAAGCGGCAAATGGCCGACTGGTATTCGTAGATTGCCTGGAGCGTTCCCTGTGACAGCTCCGGCTGGTAGGGCGTGTAGGCAGTGTAGAACTCGCTGCGCGAAACGACCGAGTAAACCGCTGCCGGAATGAAATGGTCGTAGAATCCCCCGCCCAGAAAACAAGTCAGATTAATCGAGTTCTTATCGGCAAGCTCCGCCAGCTTATTTCGGACGTTCTGCTCGTTGATGCCGTCGGGCAGATTCATTGATTTGTCAAGGAACTCGGAAGGGATGTCGGAGAACAGATCATCCATCCCAAGCCCGATTTCAGCAAGCATTTCCTTTTGTTGCTCTGTCGTATTCGATATGAAAGGCATTTGGTAAATCCTCATCGTCGGTGCCGGACCGCTCTCAGGCTGCCCGACCGCGGCCGAATGGCGGTTTCTACAATCCCGCTACATAATCTTTGTATTGTTCCGAGTCCATCAGATCCTCGCCGGACGTCGGATCAGAGAGCTGTAATTTAACGATCCATCCTTTTTTGTAGCAATCCTCGTTTATAAGCTCGGGGCGGGTTTCAAGCTCCTGGTTGACTTCGATCACCTTTCCGGTTACGGGCGAATAGATGTCATTAGCGGCTTTCGAACTCTCAACAATAGCAATCTCGTCGTGAGCACTGACTTGCTTACCAATCACAGGCAGCTCGACAAAGACAAGCTCGCCCAACTGCTCCTGAGCGTAATCTGTGATACCCACCGTTGCGACGGCACCTTCAATGCTGACCCACTCGTGGTCTTTGGTATAAAGTAAACCTTTGACTGCCATTTAATACTCCTCAATCAGAATTTTTCGAATCGGCTCAGAACGACGCCGGCAAGATCGGAGTTAACATGTTCGGCCTTTTCTACACGGTCTTTCCTGCCCTGTTCGAGCTGGACCCGACTTCTTGCAAGGTAGTAGAGACCGACAGGATTGCCTTGTTGCGTACACTCTCTGCTCATATAAACCAGAGCAATTTGTTTTTCTTCGATTTTGGCGCAGCTCAGCACCCATCCTGTGCACTCACCGTTGCCGTTGAGAACGGCATCGTTCTGCCTGACGGGCCGGACGCCTTTTGCACCGGGCAATTCAACCCTGGCCACTTCCATATCATAGTTTTTCGCAATTTGCTCCATGGGTTTTTTGCCGATGAAGAACTCCTTGTCCAGCTTCACAGCCCAGCCATAGCCGGCCTCGAAAGGGGAAATGTCGTACTGCCCGGCCAGCTCATGCCCGTAAAGCGGCAGGCCCGCTTCGATTCTGAGACTATCCCGGGCGCCAAGACCGCAGGGTACGAGCCCATACTGCTCACACTTCTGCAGCATCATTTCCCATAACCTCGGAGCATTAACAGGGTGAACGAATAACTCGAATCCGACCTTAGCTCCGGTGTAACCTGTGCGCGCGATAATGCAATCAATCTCGCCGAGGGCCGCCTGCACGAAATGAAACGGCCGCATCGCGTCAACCTGCTGCCGGGCTTGAGCATCAATGAGGGCCGAGACAATATCGAGTGAACGGGGACCCTGAAGAGCGATATCGACCCTGCAATCCCGGCTCTGACTCGTATCTCTCATATCAAATATGTCGGGCTTGTATGGCAGTTTGCGCCTGGTGTCTTCGGCATCGACCGGAAACTCATCATTGAGCAGCGCCTTGAAATATGCCTTTATCTTGGGTTCGTTCGCGGCGTTAACGACCACCATGAACCGCTCGCCAGCCCGGCGATAGATGATAATGTCGTCGAGAATGTTGCCGGCGGCATCCAGTATATACGAATAGCGAGCGCTGCCGACACCGAGGTCCGCAATTTTGTTTGTCGTCACATAATCGAGAAAATCCGAGGCCTCGGGGCCTGAAACATCGAGCGTGCCCATGTGGGTACAGTCGAACAATCCTGCTGCCTCACGAACCGCTCGGTGCTCGGCAGCTATCGCCGAATACCACAAGGGCATGATATAGCCGCAGAACGGATTCATGTGCAGCCGGCTTGTCAGCTTCAAATGCTGTTCGTGGAGAACACTCCCTACGGCAGGCGAATCCGCCTGATTAAAAGCAAAATGGCCTACTTGGGTCCTTTCTTGCATCGTATCGCTCCTTTTTCAAACACCGGCGCAACATTAGTAGAAAACCGTTAATGAGTCAAGGCCATTTCCTTTCGGATATACAGATTGGATGACTCGCACCCAGCAAAAAGCATGACAGTAGTACAAAAAACCGGCGATGTGGGTAACAGTCTCATCCATGACCTTGATACCCTGGACAAAACTTTAGATACAAATATTTACGTTAATAGAGCAGAAATCCCTTTTCAGAGACCATTTAGAATTAAGTTATGAGCCATCGCAGGTGAGCAGGGCGTCTGAAACGCCGGCAAAAACACCCCTTTTACCCCCACCGAAGTCTGTCTTTAAGAGTGCCTATTTACCTCTAATACCAATTGTAATTAAGATTTGCGCCTTTGTCATTTCGACCGGAGGGCCACGAAATGGTCCGAAGTGGAGAAATCTATTAAAAAACAGATTTCTCGACTCCGCTTTGCTGCGCTCGAAATGACTCAAACAAGCGCATTTATTATGTACAATTGGCTTAAAAGACGATTTAAACTCGCTGGAGGGAGTTTTTCACATTTTATGACTATTATGACGCTGGCGTCAATTTTCCTTATTTTTGGGCTTTTGTTGTTGTTTGATTATTCCTGTAATATTAACAATTGATTCCATCTGCGGGCCCAATCATCTTAGGCGCAAGATTTAATCACAAATGGTATCTCCCATGAGCAATCATATATATTGACAGATAACGTGAGTTCTATAGGCTGTCGAAACATAATGAAGACTAAATATTATTTGCTTATCTCCTTTTGCGGTAAAGGTTTATGTGAGCTTAAGAAATGTTTGAATAGCAGGGCAGAAAAGGCCTGTTAATAATTTAGGTCTAAAAACGTGTATAAAATGGGCAAAAATAAAGAAATGGGCTACTTGGTCATTGATGTTCAGGTGGAAATTGATAAAATAGATAGGCAAGATAAAATAAATAGCAGTAGACAGTTTTTATGAATTTAGCCATTGACATTTATTGAGGAAATGGGTAAAATAGCAATAATGACGAAAGGTGCAAAAAATTAATTTTTTTATGATTTTACCATTGACATAGAATGGGAAAACAGGTAAACTTGATTAATAGGCAAGATAAGTGCTTAGGTAACTTGTGTTACTTTGATAGCAAGACTTTGCTTTGAAGGTACAGTATTTTAGTGCTGGCCCGGAAGTGAGGAGAGTGACGTTGAGGATGATGATGAAAAGGAATGAAACTATCCAACTCGTACACCATCTCCATTCTGATCTTACTGGTTATAGCTGGACTAAGTAGCCAGGGAATGCTGAGTAGATAATATCGCTCGGTACTATCGGCCCTGACGGATAAGGGGCCGAGAGGATAAGATCGAAAACGGATTTTCTTAAACCTAACGGATTGACAAAGCAGGTAATAGTAAAGACTGTGCTCATTGATAAGTAGATTATTATGAAATTGTTTTTTGGGGGGAAGACAGAGATGAAAAGATTAGTCATAACATGGACATTAGCAGTGGGGTTGTTTGGTCTGGCGGGAATTGCCGGGGCTGAGCAAACCGACAAGCCGTTTGTCAATGTATCCGCTACGCCGGATAAGCTTGACCTTGGGACTGCTTCATTATTCACGGACAACTATGATGTGCCGGCAGCATTAACAATAAAGGTGGATTCGAACTGCCTGCATGGTCCAATTATGATCTCCACGACTAAGCTTAAACGCCGTCAAGGAGGGTCGATATCGCCTGAGCGTATTTTTGTAAAGACACCGGCAACAGGTGGATTTGTTACGATGGCAAGGCCGGTAGCGATATCGAAGCCGACAGCAGGCTCTCATGAAATTGTGTTGGATTTAAGAGTGCAAGCTCAATTCTTAGATCCTGCAGGTGAATACACGGGAACACTTATGCTTACGATAATGCCGCCGGTTTAGTTTGAGACTCGGTGATGCAAGAAAGAGAAGGGTTAAGTTTAGTAAAAAATAGTCATTATATATGCCCAGGATTGTGGATAGATGTTTTGTCCAAACTGAAGAACCCCTTCCTTAATAAAGGATGCGGGAGAAAGGAGGTGTGTGAGGTAGTGAAAAACTGATATGTCGCGAGCAAAAATTGCTTGCGAGTCGCCGAAAAAAGCAGGCCTATTTTTGAGGCGGCGGAACGATTTCGGAAATTTGAAATCGTTAACCTCATAAGGCCCCGGCTCGGTATTGAAGCGGGCGCGTTCGCCAGAGTCGGTGTTTACTAAGTAAAGGCCCGTTGATTTTGTGGCTCGGCTGTGTAAATAGCCTGGGCGTGAAAAAACCTTGATTAGCTCCGGAAGCTAATATCAGTTTTTCGGGGCGTAAATTAAGAGAGGGAAATGAAAATGATAAAAAGAACTTTGATTGCAATTGCAGTAGTAGCTTTACTGGCAACTTCGGCACATGCAGCACTCACTGAACACTATTTTCCCATCGGAGATCACCATGCTGTAAAAGTAGATGGTAGCGACAGTGTTCGCTGGCCCTACGAATATAAAGCCCTCGTTGTATGTAACATTCCTATTAAAATGCACGTAGGTATGTACGTACAGGTCAAAGACTGCGCGAAGAAAAAGATGATCCTTAAGCAGGTTGACTGTGGCGATATTGGTAAGGGATCTGGCGACTACCCCTGCTATCTCGGCTGTGTGAAGTTTGATGTGAGAGCCAACTTCGAAGTCAAAATGGGAGCAAAGTTAACAAAGAGCGGCGATACCATCAAAGATTGGGATTGGTACTATAATGGTGGCGATGTTGTTCCCGGTGACGGTGACTATCACGAAGTAGAGGCTTGTGTCAAGGCCTGGAAGACCGTGATCTATAAGGCTTCACCTGGTGACGAAACTCATGTTGGTACTCTTGGAGTTACTGTAAAGCCGAATGTGTAAAAGATCTTCTTATTAAAGAAGAGTATGTGAAGTACGTAGGGAGGGATGATTATTTCATCCCTCCCTAACTTTTTATATCTCAAACTGATAGGTGCCAAAGTGGTAGCAACCATAAGCTTTTTACAGGAATATGCTGTGGTTTGTCATTTTTCTCTTCGACATACATTCCGAGAAGTTTTCCAAAAAGGGATTAAAAATGTTTTTTTTGCCTGTGCTGTTGGGAGCTTATGGGGCGAATACAAAGTATTCAGGGCGATAAAAATGGCCTTTTTGTACACGATTCTGATATTTTTTATAATGAACCAAATCGCTCACATCAATGTATTAAAATGGGAGATTTGGGCACTTTAAGCTTGACACGGCCGATTGGAAATGGTAAAATTGGTAATATCTTATACAGGGCGTACATATATTAGTTACAAATGCCTTTATGAGATATCAGAAGCAAGACGTTAAGCAGTCAAGAAGGGGTTGGATTAAGGGGATGCGGGCTTTATTAGGATTGATGAGGAATTATAAAAAGTAAGGACATCAAATTGCCGAAAAGATAAAAGCCTAAATATTGGTGTAAAATCGAGGAAATCAGCCACAGAAGTATGTAATAAATAACAAATATGGATGCATACACTTGTCACAGGCGTATGACAGTTGTACGGCGAACTCTCAGAGTTTTGGACAAGTTGGCATTGTAATATGTTATTTTGTTTTATTGTGGAGGCTTTGAATGTGTGACAGAAGTAACAGAATGGATGCCTGTTTGAATGGCAATAAGAACAAGAGCGATAATGGCAAACCGGGCCAATCCGCAGCAAACCGTATTGTTAACGGGGCCGGATTGATTTGGATCATCGCCATTGGGGCGGCTCTGCTGGTGTCCGCCGGTCCTGCATTTGGGCAATTTACAGTCCAGCCGATGAAACTGGAGCTTGCAGTCACCCCCGGCAAGATGGTCAAATCGGTACTTCGCGTTAAAAGCTTCGATCCCGATGAGGTCCACAACATAAATATGTCGGTAGTCGAGCTGAGCCAGTCGGAAAGTGGAGAATGGGCTATTATCGAGCCTAATAACCTGACAGATCCCAACTCGGACTTCTTTGGTTTTGATATATCAAAGCTGTCTTCGTGCAGTGACTGGATAAGTATGAGCCCTAATACTTTTCAGTTAGATCCTGATGGGGTAGTTCCTGTGGTGGTAACTTTAAGGATCCGGCGTGGTGTCCGTGGATTCTTTGGTGCGGGAATCATCGCTACGACAGGCGCCATGTCAGGTACGGGAGACGTTTCTGTTGTCGTGCGATTTGTCGTTCCCGTTATCATTGAGATACAAGATCGGCCAATGCGGCCCAAAGTTCAGGCCACCGACGTTGGGATGGAGTTTATTCCGGCAACCGGAGAATCAGAGGCAAGAACGATGGTCTCAATGGATATAGATAATACCGGCGGTACCTTTTCCAGGGTGAAACCTGCTGTAAGACTCTGGTCTTTCTCGGGGGGGCACTGGCGGGTAATTACAACGACAGAGTTCATAGATACCGGTATCATCCCGGGAGCCAAATTGAAGTTACGAACAGATATACGTAAAAAGCTTCCCAAAGGCAAATACAAAGCTGCCGGAATTCTCTACGTTGACGGCAGACGTACAAAGAGAATTGAAAAAGAGATAGAATTTGTCGGTGACCCGGCAGTTGCCAGGGTGGCGGCCGATGCGCCGCTTGACCTGGATCCGATCGATGTTACGATGGACGGAGTGCCGGGAGCTACCCGCACGGCAACATTAAAAGTCATTAACGCTTCGGATGAGACCGTCAATATCCGGACGGCTATGGGATTGCCGAACATTCTTCAACTCGGTGCTCTCGGTGACGTGAAGGGAGAAGATTTAGACTGCACAGGGTGGTTGAAGGTAACACCGGAGCAATTCACTCTCCGTGGTGAAGGTGGGGAACAAACATTACGAATTGTTACGACTATGCCGGACACCTCAATGCCGCATCCCTGCTATTTTTCACTTTTGGCATTGTGGGCCTCGTATCCTGATGGCCAGCAAGCCGGCCATACAACTTCGAATATCTGCGTACTGAATAATACGATTGATGCTGAACCTGCGGCCGTGGCATTGAAGTTAATCCCCCAGGATTTAGGCGAGTCCAAGTATCTTATAGTTGCCAGTTTCGGTAATTACGGAACGGTCCACTTTGTGCCTATCAGGGTCAAGACTGCATTGACAATGATTTCTGGAACAAGCATTGGAATAAACAGAGCAAGCATGTTCCTTAGCGGTAATCGAAATCTTATGTTGCCATTCGAAACCAGGGAATTCTCCGGGGTTCTCGATCTTTCCTATGTCCCTGCCGATAGATATCATCTTGGTGCGGCTATGGAATATGCCCCGGGCAAGTGGGCGGAAATATGGATGGCTATACGGGTCTCTATTGAGGGAGAACTGAGAATCGTTCAAATCGAGGGAGTAGAAGAAGAACTAACTGAGCTTGTTGAAATTAAATGGTGATGAACATTCAAATTGATTTTTTGCTAAAGAAAGAAGCTGAATTGCCGATAGAAGGCAAAGAAGCTGTAAGATTGCCAGTTAATGGCGAGAGAAAGGGACGTTGACTTATGGCGAGGAAAAAAATCCGTAGAATATTATCGGGCGGTGCGATATTCCTTTTTGTCGTTCTGTTCTGCATTCTGAGCATTAGTGTCCAGGCGTTCGAAGCGACCACAGTAAAATATACTATCTCCGGTTCAGCGGGGGTAAGTGGAGTAACGATGAAAGGTCTGCCGGGCCCAACTGTTGTAACCGATCAGAACGGCTTTTACAGTGTGACTGTTGAATATGGCTGGAAAGGCACTGTTACGCCGATTTTGGAGGGGTATGAGTTCACACCAGCGAGCAAGATCTATTCCAAAGTGACCGGTGATATGAGTAATGAGGTCTACACTCCGTCGGAGATCACCTATACTATCTCCGGCAAGGTCAATATGGAGGGTGTGGAAATGAATGGTCTGCCGGGTAATCCTATAACCGGCAGCGACGGCACATATAGCACAACTGTCCCACATGGTTGGCAGGGTGTGATTACTCCGATAAAAGAAGGTTACACTTTCAACCCCACTAGTAAAGAATACCCTCCCGTTAAAAGTAACCTAAGTCAGAACTTTACTTCAGAAATAAAAACTTTATTAATTTCAGGTTCGGTCGGGGAAGCGGGTGTAACGATGAAAGGTCTGCCGGATGATCCCGTTACCGGGCAGAATGGCATTTATAGTGTAAAAGTTAAGTATGACTGGAGCGGTACGGTTACGCCGACCAAAGAAGGTTACGAGTTCAGTCCGATTGATCAGCAATATACTAATGTTATCGATGATCAGCCTATCCAGGATTATACTGCGACAATGTTGACCTATACAATTTCCGGCACAGCCGGTATGGCAGGTGTCCAAATGAAGGGCCTGCCGGGAGATCCTATCACTGATGAGAACGGCTATTATACTGCCATTGTTGACTATGGTTTCAGCAAAACAGTTGAACCGACTTTGGGCGGTTACACCTTTACGCCGGCCAGTAAGATCTATTCACCAGTTAATAGTGATCGAATGAACGAGAGTTACAGTGCGGCAATGATTACTATAACTATCTCCGGTACGACGAGAATGGAAGGTGTAGTAATGAACGGTCTGCCGGATAATCCTATTACCGGCAAGGATGGTAGTTACAGTGTTACTGTTGGCTATGGGTGGAGCGATACGGTTACTCCGATGAAGGACGGTTATACTTTCACACCCGAAAGTAAACCGTATCCGGCCGTTACCAAAGACATGACGAATCAGAACTACGCTGCGAAACGGATTACCTATACGATTTCCGGTTCTACTATGGTGCCGGGTGTAGAAATTAAAGGTTTTCCGGGTAAAGCTGTTGCCAGCAATTCGAGCGGTAATTACAGCGCCACTGTTGATCACGGCTGGAGCGGCATGATTACACCGTCAAAAAATGGTTACGATTTCGATCCGGCTAATATACAATTCGACAATATTTTAGGTGATCAAACTAATCAGGACTTTATGCCGACAATACAGAAGCGTAAGATCTCCGGTAAAATACTCTCTCAAAAGGGACAGCCCATTGCAGAGGTATATATCATGTCGGATAGCGGCGGTTCCAGTACAACCGGCGCTGATGGTGAGTACGAAGTGTTAGTTGATCACGGCTGGAGAGGCAAAATAACACCGACAAGGGAAGGCTATACTTTCAGCCCTACTAATAAACAATACGCCACTGTTACCAGCGATCAAAAGCAGAACTTCACAGGGATAGTGCGAACGTTTACAATCACTGATTCTGTGATTATTGACAACACACCTATTCCAGGTATTACGATTACGGCAAGTAATGCCGAAGGCACGGTTGGTACGGCTACTACCGATGCCAAGGGCACGTTCAGTGTCTCAGTTCCCTATGGCTGGACTGGCGAGATCATCCCGACAAAAGAAGGTCTTCAATTCAATCCCCCCAGCCAGACCTATACTAACATCACCGGGAATTATAAGAACGGTCAACTCGAAATAATCAGTACTCCTACTCCGACGCCGCCCGTGCCGACGCCAACGCCGCCCGTGCCGACACCAACGCCGCCCGTGACGACGCCAACACCGTCCGTGACGACGCCAATACCGCCCGTGACGACGCCAACACCGCCGGCTCCCACGGAAGCTGAAGCTCCGAAGACGCCTTTGGAGCAGGATATAGCCACGATGCAAAAACAACTGGCCCAACTCTTGCGTCAGCGGTCCGGAGAAGGAGAAGTTCCAACGGCCCTGAGGATAGGAGAGCTAACGTCTGGACCCGGAGGGGTGCTTATTTCCAACATTTTTGAAGATAACGATCTTCCCACAGAGGTTCTACCGGCAATTGCCACTCAGGCTGGTATTTCCATCATTCCTGATGAGACCGTTGCTGGTATGATAACAGCCGACCTCCGGGATGTACCTCTCGATACAGCCCTCGAGATAGTCCTGGCCGGCACTCCTTATATTGTAAAGAAGACGCCGTATTATTACCTGGTTTGCTCAGGAGGCATAAAAGACACGATGTTTGCGGAGGTGAGTGAAACACGCCGCCTGAGAATGAACTACATCACATCCGAGGCGGCAGTAGGGCTTTTAGCAACTCCTTTCAGGGAGTATGCCCAGTCTGAAATCGGGCCAACCGGAACCGATACTTATACGGTCGTAGTTACCGCACCGCCCAAATTGATGAATCGTATCGTCTCAGACTTGGAGCAAATTGACCGTCCGCTTTCTCAAATTCTGCTGGATGCACGCATTGTCGTCATGGAAAAGGGTGACTTGCTGAACCTGGGCGTCGAGTGGGGTTGGCCAAAGATTCAGGCCGGGACGTTCTCTTCAAACCATTTTGGGCGAGGGGAACCAGAGGCCGATTTCGCCGGCGAAGGGCCTTGGGGAATCCAAATTGGATATACACCCGATGCACTGTTCACCAGTTCGCTTGAGTTAACGCTGAACCTTCTTGCTCAGAACGGCGAAGCAACCATACTGACCAAGCCTCAGGTGATGGCAATGGACGGCAAGCAGTCAACAATCGAAGTTACGACTGAAGAGTACTATATGCTGACGTCACCGGACCTCGCCAACAGCTTCTATACGCGTACCGAACTGCAGGAAATTAAGTCCGGAACAATTTTGACTATTACACCCCACCTCGGGGATAATAATGATATCACACTGCAAGTATCCGTTGAGGTCAGTGACAGCATCCCGCGCGGCAGAGGAAGCGATCTACCCGTTGTCACCCGGCGAAAAGCCGAGAATAACGTAACTATCAAAGACGGCGGAACGGTTGCACTGGCCGGAATGACGGAGAATCGAACTCGTAAGGACGTAAGGCGAGTTCCGGGTTTCAGCAGTATCCCACTGATCGGTTCGTTATTTAAGAGTAATAACAACGAAAATTCGACCCGAGAGATCGCTGTCTTTGTCACGGCACGTTTAGTATCAAATACAGGGCAGACAGTTGAATTTACCCAGCCGTCTGGAATTCAGGATCCGATTCGACCGGCGGGAGATGATTTTAAGGCGAGACTTCGAGAAAGTTTATCACGACGGTAACGATGAAAAGCATTCTAAAATGGAGACAAAAGCTGTGAAGCCAATCGGGTATAACTCAAGAAACAGCAGCCTGACGATTATGTTTACGCTGCTGGCGCTTCTGGCTTTGGGAGCAGTTGGTTGTGTGCGTAATAGTACAGGGATTCGGGTTATACCGTTAAGCAACCGGAATGTACTTGCCCTGAGCCCTGACGACGTTATCCATGTGATGCGGCGAGCAGGCTTTTCAGATAAGCAGATTCTGGAATACGGAATGGATCTGCGCAACGGATTGGCAGAATCAGGAGCAGTGCAAATCAAGATAGGCAAGAAGGTGGAAGCTGTTTTTGCTATCAATCTTAATGATGGTGATTGTGTGTTTATCAGTACCCGCCTGAGAGGTAATTTCATTTACAATGTAGATTCAGGCTGGCTTGGTGGTGGATAACTTCTCATTTATTGGTCGTAGTTAAGCGGCGGACGATGCCCTTGCGTTATATATAAAGTACCCACATCTACGCCGCTCGTCCCGAATCTCCTTTCTTCCACCTACCCCTTTAGGGGCGGTTCTGAGTATGAAATTGGCTTTGATTGGCTTTGTTTTCCTTGCTCCAATCGCACTGAATTTTCTCGTTATCCCTTGTCTAACATGTGTTTACATTCATTTACTCCTTCCTGAAATTGGCTTTGTTTTTTCAAATTCCTTTTCGCAATACGCATCACCCAGTACTCAATACGAAATAAATTGGCTCCATTCGACGTTGCTCAGGACAAGCTTGTTTTTTCAACCCCCAGAGCAGGTCTGGGGGCTAACCGAGATTGGCTTTGTTTTCATACGCTTCCTAATCATTCTTTTTTACCTTAATTCCTTGTTATAACTGGCTTTGCGTTCATTTTGCCCTTTTGAAAATTGGCTTTGTTTTTTCAAATTAAGCTCAATTTTTCGTTGTTTTCTTCTCTTTTTCACCCGTTTTTTTCATTAATTTGCCTTTTTTCTTCTATATTTCTCAATTCTACATTCTAAATTCTCAATTCACGACATACTACATACAACATACGATATACGATATACGAATTCGTTAATTATTATACGAACTGGCACAATAAAAGTCGGCCATATTCCAAATAAATCTCCATTACACGGCGTTCATTATTCAGCCACAGAGGTCGGTAAGGTCAAAGAGAAGAGATCAAATAATCAATAGTAAATCGTAAATAGTAAATGGCGAGGTCTCCGTGAGACGGCGTTCACATCTTGTATCTTGCCAAAGCAGGCCAACCAAAGGAAAATGTGCTGTATCCCTTTAATTTCCCCTTTTAATTCTTTCAATAATGTTTGAAGTTATCTATAAAGCCTTTTTCCTTGCACGATTTTTTTCATATGTTATACTTTGGTGAATCTTATGCTGTTGTTGCAGAAAAAACAAAGGAATCTAATGCAAACTACACCATTCCTTTGTTTCCATATTCTACTTAAAATAGCTGTCGAAGGCTCTAACTATAAGGAGAATCATGGGTCAATTGTTCGTCGTTGCTAACAGGCTACCGTTTAATATGATAAGAAAAGCGGGATATCTGCATTTTAGCCCAAGTCCGGGCGGACTTGCAGTGGGCCTATCATCACTACCTGAGTCCTGTGAAAGGCTTTGGTTAGGTTGGCCTGGCGTGACAAATGAGAAGCTCAAAGCTGATGAGAAGGACCAAATCATAGAGCGACTCGCCGCAGAACACTGCCATCCGGTATTCCTCTCAAGAAGGCAAATGGAAGGATACTACCAAGGGTTTTGTAACAAGACGATTTGGCCTTTGTTTCACTATTTCCCAAGGCGCACTATCTATGAGGAGCGTTTCTGGAAGACTTACAACCAGGTAAACGAGGCATTCTGTGATGAGGTGATGAAGATAGCCAGTCCAGGCGACTGCATATGGGTACACGATTACCAGCTCATGTTGCTTCCTCAGCTTCTGCGACAGAGGCTGCCTGACTCAAAAATCGGTTTCTTCCTTCACATACCTTGGCCGTCATTCGAACTTTTTCGCCTTCTACCCTGGCGTGAGCAAATACTGAACGGCCTGCTGGGAGCTGATCTAATAGGTTTTCACACGTATGATTACGTTAGACACTTTCTCAGCAGCGTTTCCAGGATAATCGGGCTGGAACACATGCTCGGTAATATCAGCGTTGCCAATCGTGTAGTCAAGGTGGATGCGTTCCCTATGGGTATCGATTATGAGAAGTACTCGCGGGCAATCGACAATCCCGGCGTTGAGAAAGAAGCAAACAAGATTAGAAGCAAAATTGGTGAGCGCAAAATCATCTTGTCCATAGACAGGCTGGACTACTCCAAGGGCATTATCGAGCGACTGGAAGCCTTCGATTTGTTTCTTTCGGAGAATCCACAATACAGGGGTGCGGTCACTCTGATTATGGTGGCGGTTCCGACGCGTACCGGCGTTGAGGACTACAGGAAGTTGAGGAGCAGGCTGGAACAGTTGGTTGGAAGGATCAATGGCGAGTACGGAACGATGGGCTACACACCTGTGTGGTACTTGTATCGATCCCTGCCTTTTGCGGAATTGACTGCTCTGTACAATGTGTCCGACGTGGCATTAGTAACACCTTTGCGAGACGGCATGAATCTTATCGCTAAGGAGTTCATCGCGGCCAAAGCGGACAAACCTGGTGTGCTGGTCATAAGTGAAATGGCAGGTGCGGCATGTGAGCTGGGAGAGGCACTCGTAGTCAATCCATGTAACAAAGACGCTATAGTCGAAGCAATCAAGGGGGCCCTGGAGATGCCGCCATTGGAGCAACTTGATAGAAACAAGGTCATGCAGGAAAGGCTCCGTCGCTACAGCGTCTCGCACTGGAGCCACGACTTTCTGGGCGCTCTATCGGACATCAAAAATACCCAGCAGCAGATGTCGGCCAAGCGACTTACAGATTCAATGACAGAGAAGCTGGCTGAGGATTGTCGCAAGAGTAACAAACGATTGTTTCTGCTCGATTACGACGGCACACTGGTGGGTTTCAAGGGCAAACCTGCAGAGGCCGGGCCGGATGATGAAATCATTGATCTGCTGAAGTGTTTGTCAAGAGATCCGAAAAACACAGTGGTGATCATTAGTGGGCGTGATAAGACCACTCTTGAGGACTGGCTGGGCCACATCGGGACAGCATTGGTTGCCGAGCATGGGGGTTGGATTAAACTCGAAAACCGGGAGTGGCAGAGCCGAGTGCCGCTCGACATGAATTGGAAAGATACGATCAGGCCTATCTTGGAACTTCACACAGATCGAACCCCGGGATCGACAGTCGAAGAGAAAGATTTCTCATTAGTATGGCACTACCGCAGAGCTGATCCTGAGTTTGCCTACGTCAGGGGACAGGAACTAAGAGCCGCTCTTGTGAACCTGACAGAAAACCTGGATGTCGGCGTGTTTGAGGGTAACAAGATACTGGAGGTTAAAAGCCAGGTTGTGAACAAAGGCCGGGCTGCGGAATACTGGGTGACAGGGCGAGACTGGGACTTTATTCTGGCAGCAGGTGATGATTATACGGATGAAGAAATGTTCAGCATCCTGCCTGATGAGGCATACTCCATAAAAGTCGGATTTGCCGCCTCAAAGGCAAGATTCAACGTCGACAGCGTAAAAGATATCAGAATGTTACTTAAGAGACTGTTAGGAGATTCGGATGGTACGACTTGAAGATTTCCGGCACATTGTACCGGACACGATATTAGCTGAGATTTATGCCAGAGCCAAGGGGCTGTATGGCAAACACATTGTTCACATTAACGCCACATACCAGGGAGGTGGAGTTGCCGAAATCCTCTATTCTCTTGTGCAGTTGATGAATGACGTCGGCATAAATGCCGGCTGGAGAATACTGCATGGAAGTCAGGAGTTCTTTGAGATCACCAAGAGTTTTCACAATGCCCTTCAGGGTGCGAAACTGAATCTTACCGAGAAGAAGAAACAGGACTATCTCCAGGTTAACGACAACTTCTCGAAGTTCACACACATTCAGCATGACTGCGTAATAGTCCATGACCCGCAGCCGCTCTCGTTGATAAGAGCTTACAGAAAGCGCCAGCCGTGGATATGGCGATGCCACATAGACCTGACCCATCCGCACGATGAATTGTGGGACTTTCTCAAAGGATTCCTGCTAAAGTATGACCAAGTAGCAATGTCAAGCGAGAAATACTTCAAAGAAGACTTGCCGGTTGACCAGCGACTCATGTTTCCGGCGATCAACCCTTTGAGTGCGAAGAACAAGGATATCTCTGAAAAGACTATGCTTGAGCACATCACGAAGGCCGGCATTCCGACCGACAAACCTATAATCACCCAAGTCTCCAGACTTGACCCGTGGAAGGATCCTGAAGGCGTTATAGATGTGTTTAAGCTAGTGAAGGAGAAGGTCGATTGCAGGCTGGTCTTCTGCTACAACGTGGCCAGCGACGATCCCGAGGGCCTGCAGATGTACAGAAAGGTTCATCGCAAGGCAAACAAACTCATCAACACTGGAGACATT
>JBARRE010000135.1:0-7556 GCA_049644065.1 Sedimentisphaerales bacterium
GAACTCCCTTATGCCTAAGAAAACCTCCTTGCCGAAGGCAAGGTACTCTATTAACCGTAAGTGGACAATGTCCGTTTCACGCTGAACCAATATAGACAGATGTTCCAATAGTGATAAATCTATCTTCGTTGATTGAATGGGCAGGATCAGGAATAGTAATCGACAAAGTATCACCAAAAATCGTAGATGCTCCCTCAAACGTTATTCCATGCTTCTTCTTGTTCGATTGAGCTTTCTTGCTATCCCATTCAAATTGTAGTGCCATTGCTTAGGTCCCTTAATTCCTATAGCATAACATTAAAATATTTCGCAATTTTAGCACATGGGACGGGATCTGCCCACCATTTATTTTTGGTGGGCGCAACCCACGCTACACTTGGCCGCTTAGCAATTCTGTTATGATTGAGGCTGTTTGCTGTTTGGATTTGGCGTTTGTTAGTTTTTTTAGCATGTTTTCCTGCCGGGAAGTGAAAGATACGGGCTCTCGCAGGTCGAAATCCGCCGCTCCGGCGGTCTTGATGATTTTTTCGCTGAGACTTTCGATTCCGGTGCCTTCTTTGGCACTTATTTGTACTGAGTTTAACAAGGTCTGATGAAGCTTGCTGAGATCGAATTTGGCCGGTAAGTCGGATTTATTCAAGACTGTTATAATTTGTTTGCCGGCGATTCTCTGCAAAAGCCGGATGTCAAGCTTTTCCGGGGGCTGGCTATTGTCCAGAACGAGCAGGACAATGTCTGCCTGTTCGAGGATTTCGGAGGTTTTTTTCTGGGCTGTGTTTTCAATAGTATCCTCAGAACCGGCTGATTCCTCATCCAGGCCGGCCGTGTCGATCAGCTTGACGGACATAGAGCCGATTCGGCATCGGGCGCTGACCCAGTCTCTGGTAGTGCCTTTGATATTGGTGACGATAGCTTTTTGCCGGCCGGCCAGGCAGTTGAGAAGGGTACTTTTGCCGCTGTTCGGCGGGCCTGTCAGAACTGCGGTACAGCCATAGATAATAAGCGTTGCGGCCTGGGATTTTTGCAGTATCTTGATTGCTTCGGCCTTGATTGTATCGAGAGAAATTTCGTCTATGCTTTCGAGCCAGCCCCTGGCTTTTTTCGTCAAGCCGGCATCGATCTGGTTTGTAATAATTTTTGTGCCCTCGAGGGTCCTGGCTTTTGCCTGTGCCAGCTTTGCTTCGACTGCGATTGTATCGGCAGGTTTTTGTGCCGTAAGGAGTTTTTCCAGCAGTAGCTCTGCGGTCAGCAGGGCGGCCCCATGACGCTGGAGCAGTTGCATTATCATCTCAACGATAAGTGGATTTCCATGACAGTTGATTGCGAAAGTATCCGGGCCTTCACAGCCGATTGTCACCTGGTCGATAACTTCGGTGCCATCGGTAATTGTGCCCAGCAGAATCTCGCCGGTCTTGAATTTCAAGGGTTTGGTTCCTGCCGGTTTGAATACTTTTTTTATTACAGCCTCGGCTGAATCGCCGAAGACTTGAATAGTCGATATAGCGCCGGTGCCCTTGCCGGTAGTTACAGCAGCGAAAATACTCATGTCTCGTATTTCGTATATCGTATGTAGTACGTTGTTTTACACATCGCAAAACGATTATCAGGCAGGCACACGAGCCTGCCCCTAATCCATTTTTTCTTCGAGATATTTTTTAAAGGCCAGGAAGATTCCTTTGATGACGAGGTTGGGTACGTAATTGTCTATGAACTCACAGTCGCCGGCGATGACTTTGGCTCCCGAGCCGGTGATTACCGTTTGCGGCCATGTGCCTAATTCCTCGGCGTAGCGTCTGATGACTTCCTGCAATGCGCCCACGATGGAATAATACAAACCGCAATTTATGGCGTCGACCGTATTCTTGCCGTACGGAGCTTTGGGCTTTGTGATTTTGATATTGGGTAATTGGGCGGTATAATCTCTTAATGCCTTGGCGCTGATTTCGAAGCCGGGGCAAATCACGCCGCCAAGGAAGATGCCGTTCTGGTCAACCAGATCGATGGTTACTGCGGTGCCGAAATCAGCAACTACTACCGCATCTTCGGCGACATTGTAGGCCGCTGCGGCTGAGACCACCCGGTCTGTGCCGACCTTGTCCGGCTCATCGACCCTGAGCTGCATCGGCAGGGGGATGTCTTTACCGATGATATGAATCTCTTCGTCTAAATTGGTCTTTGCTATTTCCCGGATGGCTTCTGTCCATGCAGGTTTTACACTGCTGACGACAATTACGCCGTTGCGTTTATTTTCTTTTGAGCTTTCAACAATCGGTATTTTCTGCCAGGCCGATTTCAGGCAATTCTTCAGTTTAGCCCGGGATCCGCCCGGGATGGATTTAACAAACTGCTCCTTGTCCTCAAGGAAAAGCCCGATGTCAATATTCGTATTACCAATGTCTACTGCTATTATATTCATGATTCTTAACTCGTGGATAGTAGTTCGTTGATCGTTTATTGTGTTTTCTACCTCATTTTTTTGTCGAAGTCAATCTTATAAACGGCTTTGGACTTTTGTTGGGCACGGCAAGATTATACAAATACGAGCGGAAGTTTTGTTTACACAGCTATCTCTTTCTGGTATGATTGTTGTATGGACAGGCTCAGTTTTCCAAAGATACAAAGAACCGCCTTTAAAGTATCATCGCTTTTTGATCAATCAGATGAAAAATTGTATTGGCTTTCCAAGACTCCTTACGAACGTCTGAAAGCCCTTGAGTTGATGCGACAAATTATCTATGGCTATGATCCATCTGCCACCCGACTTCAAAGAATTTTTGAGGTTACTCAACGCTCATCAGGTTGAGTACCTGCTGATCGGCGGATATGCGGTTGGCTATCACGGCTATCCGCGAGCTACCGTCGATATGGATATCTGGATTGCTATGCATCCGGCTAACGCAGAGAGGATGGCAGCAGTCCTGAAGGAATTTGGCTTCGATCTTCCCGAATTATCTGCAGAACTATTTCTTACAGAATGGCAAATCATTCGACTTGGCGTACCGCCGATCAGAATCGAGATCGCCACAATGATTTCCGGTGTCAATTTCAATGAATGCTATGCTGAACGTGTAGTTGATATGCTGGACGGTGTGAAAGTTCACATGATTAGTTTGAAACACCTAAAAACAAATAAAAAAGCCTCCGGCAGACATCAAGACCTGTCCGACCTTGAAAACCTTCCGTAAGCAGGAAGGCACGGTTCGCCAGTAACCTATCTTCCGTCCTCCCATTGGTTCAGCCCTGCATGCATTGTTTGCTACTTATCCTGTCTGCGACCTACTCGTAAGAGTCTGATTAAGAAATATTTTGAATTCGAGTAGACAAATTAATCCATTTGGTCACTATATTTGTAGAGTATGGCAAAACTTGAGGATCCCGAGTTGACAACTCCGAGTGATAAGATGCTTGTTCTGGCTGTGCTTGCCGGCGACAAAGCAGCCTATGAGAAATTGTACGATTACTACGCGCCGCTGGTTCGTGCAGTCTGTTACGATACGACCGGCAATCTTGCCGACGCCCAGGACCTTGCACAGGATGTATTTATGCGAGCGTATGAGAATTTGGACCAATTACGCGATCCGGATCGTTTTGGGAAGTGGCTTGTTGGAATCGCCCGGTTGCGCAGTCATGAATGGCTACGCCGGAATTTGCACCTGCGAGACAAACGTGTTGAGCTTAGTGAAGCACAAATTGCTATACCGGATCCGCCGGAAGATGATCGGATAGAACTGCTTCGAAAAATGATTGCAACACTTCCGGATAAAGAACGCTTAGCTTTGCACACGTTTTATCTGCAGGGCAACTCGGCCGACAACGCTCGCAGGATAATGGGCCTGTCAAGGTCGGGATACTACCGAGTCCTTGAAAGGGCACGGAAACGCCTGAAACAATTAATGCCTGGAGAACGGGAGGCCATCCGATGAAAACGCCATTGGATAACGATTTGAACGAAGCGTACGAAGCATTTTACCAAGATCACGATCGTCTTCGACAGACGTTATTGGCCTCTCTGCCCAGTCGTTCCAAAGCACATAAGCAGACTAGTAAGATCGCTCATATAAGAGCATTTGTGGGAGATACAATCATGAAAAATAGAATAACAAAGATAGCCGCTGCGGCGGTAATAATCATCGCAGTAATGCTGGGTATTAATTACATCGGCGGCTCACCCGATGGTGCAAGCGTAGCCTGGGCAGATGTGCTCGAAAACATTGAAGCCGCACGAACCGTAATGTACATTCGTGAATTCGAAAGTAGTAACGAAAAGGAAGTGGTCGAAACCAGAATTATGGAGCCGTACCACTATCGTGAAGATGTAATTGAAAGCAACAGTAAATACAATGTGGTTATACGTAACACAAAGTTGAACAAAAATTTAATCTTGTTTCCTCACACAAAATGGGGTGTGATTGGAGATGATGGTGATTCTCCAGGTCATGAACTCCGTGAGTATGAGAGACTAAAAAAAGATTTTCGAGATGGTACAGAGAAGAATCTCGGCCGGGTTAAACTAAACGGACGTGAAACTGTTTGCTTTGAAATTTCCAAAGATAACAAGACAATCACAGTCTGGGCGGACCCGAACACTGCCCTTCCAATACAAATCGAGGAAATATCAGATGAAAATGGGGACAAAAAGAAGGTAGTGAGGAGTGACATTAGGTTTGATATGGAGTTTGATGAGCAACTATTCAGTTTGACACCTCCGGCAGATTACTGTCTTTTGGACCTTGAAACTCAGCGATTACAAACCCCGTTCGAACTGACCGAACAACATCTGATCGAAGGATTGGCTGTTTACCCAAAATATCTGGACGGTAAGTTCAGTACCTGGTATATGGGCGGAAGACCTAAGACGGAAGAGGTAAAGAGAAAGTGTTTGGCAGATGTGGAGAAGATTCAAAACTGGTCAGATGAGGATTCTAACAAGAGCACCCTGGGTTGTGCATTTATAGAGCAATTGCCTGAAGGCAGTAACTACCAATATGTGGGTGAAGATGTCAAGCTCGGTGACGCAAATAAACCTGTGTGTTGGTGGATGCCACAAGGTTCAAAGACTTACCGGGTAGTCTATGGTGATCTGAGCATACGAGACGTCGAGCCGAGTGATTTACCTGAGATTCCGTGGCTTAAGGAGCAAAAGTGAATGATTTAAGGTTTGGTAACTAACCGAGAATAAGCAATTTTCGCGAGGCCGGGCTTATTTGGCTCGGCCTTTTTCATTTCTTACCCGCCAGGAATTCGCTAAGATTGCGAAGAATCCGATTTTCTTTATACCCAAACATCGCTTTGAATCGTTATATGAGGTAGTGAACGTTCATTGCTCATTGGTGAGGTTTTTTTGATGGTAGACAGGTTGCTTGTGACCAGATGTAAACAAGGGAGCAGGGATGCTCTGCTCCGGATCTATGAAAAGTACAGAGATAGTCTGATGATTTTGGCTATTGCCCTCTCGCATGATGTGAGTCTTGCAGAAGATGCCGTTCATGATGTTTTCGTTGCTTTTGCTCAGAATATTGCGAGCTTTAAGCTCACCAGCAGTCTGAAAGCTTACCTGGCAAGGTGCGTTGCCAATCGGGTTCGTGATTTGATGCGGACAAGACACCGCCGGGGCAAGGCTCTCAATTCGGAGCGGGTTTGCTCGACAGGTGTGGATTTGAACGAGCCCAGCAGGCGCATTACCTGCAACGAAGAGTTGCGGCTGTTAAGCTCGGCGTTGGCCAAGCTGCCGGATGAGCAAAGAGAAGTGATTGTGCTGCACATACACGGCCAAATGCGATTCAGGATTATCGCTGAATCCCTCGGCATCTCTGTTAATACAGTTAAGGGTCGATACAGATATGGAATTCGCAAATTGCGGTCGATCTTAAATGGTGAGATATAAAAATGAGCCCAGCAGAAAAGATTAAAAAATTGTTTGCTAAATCAGATATCACAGTCAGCTCGAAAGTCGATGACAGGATTGTCGGTGATGCTTTGACAGCGTTCGACGAATCTGAAAAGACAAAATCGATTTCGGCCGAGCACAACATATGGAGAATGATTATGAAGAGTAGAATAATGAAGTTAGCCGCCGCAGCGGTGATAATCATTGGAGTAATGTTTGGTATTAATTACTTTGGCGGTTCACCCGATGGCGCGAGTGTGGCCTGGGCAGATGTGCTCGAAAAAATTGAGGCCGCGCGAACAGTAATGTACATTTATGAGTTTGAAAAAGGTGACGTCAAGGAGGTGTCCAAAACCAGAATTATGGAGCCATACCACTCTCGTGAAGATGCGATAGAAAGCAGCGATAAATGCAAGGTGGTTGTCCGTAACACAAAGTTGAACAAAATTTTACTCTTGTATCCTCACACAAAAATGGCAGCGATCGGAGACGATGATGGTTATCCGGGTTATGAACTCCGTACGTATGAGCGCCTAAAAAAAGATTTTCGAGATGGAACCGAAAAAAATCTCGGCCGGGTTAAATTGAACGGTCGTGATGCTGTTTGCTTTGAAATTTCCAAGGAGAACCAGAAAATCACAGTCTGGGCGGACCCGGACACTGCTCTTCCGATACAAATCGAGGAAATATCAGAAGAAAAAGGCGGAACAAGGAAGTTCTTGAGGAGTGACATTAGATTTGATATGAAGCTTGATGAACAACTATTCAGTATGGTACCTCCGGCGGATTACTGTCTTACAGACCTTGAGACTCAGCGAACACAAACCCCGTTCGAACTAACCGAACAACATCTGATTGAAGGATTGGCCGTGTACCCAAAATATCTGGACGGGAAGTTCCGTACCCGGTATATGGGCGGAAGACCTATGACGGAAGAAGTAAAGAGAAAGTGTTTGGCAGATGTGGAGAAGATTCAAAACTGGTCAGACGAGGATTCCAACAAGAGCACCCTGGGCTGCGAATTTATAGAACGATTGCCTGAAGGTAGCGACTATCAATACGTTGGTGAAGATGTTAAACTCGGTGAAGCAAATACACCTGTGTGCTGGTGGAAACCGCCAGGCTCAAAGACCTACCGGATTGTCTATGGTGATTTAAGTGTCCGTGATGTGGAACCGGGTGATTTACCTGAGATTCCGTGGCTTCAGGAGCAGAAGTGACTTGTCTGAGGTTAGGCAACTAACCGAGAATAAGTAATTTTCGAAAGGCCGGGCTTATATAGCACGGCCTTTTCATGTCTTTCCATCTGAAAAATCTGTAAAATTACAAACAATCCCTAAAAACTAATTTTTTGTGGTTTTTTTACATCTTAAGACAGACTATATAATGGATGCTGATCAGCATGTAAGAAAGTTAGCTTATAGAGTGACAAACGCGTTGGAAACAGAATTGTTGGATTTGGTTTTAAGCGGCGATATCGGCAGCTTCGGAAAGCTATGCGATATATACTACAACTCTATAGTAGCAGTCGCATACTCTGTGCTCGCAGACCACCATTTAGCTGAAGATGCCGCCCAGGAAACGTTTCTAAGAGCTCTTAAAAATCTGAATAAATTGAAAAGTAAAGAAAAGTTTGGCTCCTGGCTCGCTCGAATCTGTAGAAATGTTG
>JBARRE010000136.1:0-9291 GCA_049644065.1 Sedimentisphaerales bacterium
GATCACCGCCTCAGCCACTACCATTAAAGGACTTACGGAAATCGCCGCATGAAAAACATGCAAAAAAAACAAGAACTTGACGGATTGTAGTACAGAGGCCACTGAGAAATAATCAATAGTAAATAGAAAATAATAAATGTCAAAGTCTCCTGAATTACGTATTCTTTATTCATTTTGTTTGGTATTATACTAAATTTAATGCAAAAATCAAGCGAATTTTGAATAAAATCTCCGTGACTCCTCACTCCATCCCTTCGAATTCCGCAGGGCCGGGGCGATTGGAAGCGCGATGGGTTTGCCGGGAAGATAAACATTATCCATCTTTGAGAACGACAAGAGCACAATGGAGAATCAATCATGCCACTTAACGAACCGTCAATCGGTGCGTCATTATTTATCGCCATAAACAGAGGCATGTTAGAAAAAAATAGGTGACTGTGGGGCTGTTTAGCACGGGCAGATCCCTATTCTCCTACAAATTCATTCGATGGGCTCTTGATGAAACTGTCGGTCAGAGGGACCAACGCCCTCAAACCTCCGTCATCAATAGCGCCCAAAACACGGATGTTGCCATTCGATTTGTCATCCCAAAACGCTTGGATCTCGATCTGATACCGTTTCCCACTGGGTCCGATGAACTCGCCAGTGACGGATTCAGCATCAATCATCTGAACGAGTTCCGAGTACGGCTTCGCTCGGTAAGACTCAAGCTCGGCCTGGACAATATGTTTTGCTTCTTCCTTATTCATTACTACACCATTCATGACTGTCCCTAGTTTTGACTAGTTCATCTTCGTTACCATGCCATCTATAACCTGATTTGGCTGGCAATCAAGCTGCTCTCTTGACCACGATTCCCCTTAACTTAGTGCCATTAGGGACACCATACTTATTTATCCCGCGTGTGTAAAATAGATTTTGCACACACTACACGGCCGGCTTAGATAATTTTGTTCCTTTATCAATCCCCATTCTTCGTACTCGCTTGTCCCGAGTGTGGCCAAAAACGCTTAGTAATATGCCTTAAGAGCCCGGCTACGATGGCGACAACCGAGGCGGGTAACCATCCAGTGAAAATTATTGCGGGAACACTGATTGCCTCAGGGAAATATCGACTGTATTCTTTGTCATATATGGCTACGACTCTCGGGAAAACAACTGAAACCAGAAAGAAACATATAATGGTCAATCCCCAACCGATGAGTATCCCCTTCAAGATCTTGCCGCTCCGCAATACATACCAGAAAGCTATGATCAAGCCTGCCGTTCCACAAAGATTTGACACCAAATATATCAAGAAGACTCGCATAATATATCCTTGCTAAGGTCGATTCATTATTACCATCGGCAAAGAGTGCGATGTTTTGCACCATTACAATTATTCCTATTCATTTTCCCACAGAATAAGAAATATCAGGCAAGTTCGAAATCCATAAGTTTCAGCTTAGCACACCTGAGTCTGTTTGTCACATAATTTCCGGCATTTATTTATCTACACATTTACTCATCAACGCCCGAAGAGCCGGTTCGCTTTGATTGGAAAAATCTTCTTGGCGTCCGGTTCGCGGGTGCGGTATGATACACATCCATACTTTAGTAGGAGAAAATGTGACAAATGGTCAGAGTAATGAGATATCTAACGTTTGTAATGTTCGCAGCTTTGCTCGGTTCACTTGCCCTGGAATCTCAGGGGCAGGAATATCCTTATCGCTGGGTTTATGTATCGAGGTCGCTCCAGCGAGACAGCGATGTTGTCGATATCAAGAATATCGTCAAGACCGCCTCGGAGTCCGGGCTTAACGGGATGGTTCTGGCAGCGGGGCTCGACAGGCTGGACGGCCGGGACCCGGAATACTTCGAAAGGCTTAAGCAGATCAGGCAGCTCTGCAAGCAGCAGGATTTCGAGATTGTCCCGATCGTTCTATCCGCCGGATACGGAGGTTCGGTACTCGCTGAGGACAAGAACCTGGCGGCGGGTCTACCGGTAAAGGACGCCCTGTTTGTTGTCGAAAACAATCAGGCGCGTTTCGTCCCGGGCACTACGGCAAAAATTATGAATCCGGGATTCGAGCAGTACGAGGGCAACAATCTTAAAGGATATAACTTCCACGACCGGCCCGGCGAGGTTTCGTTCATAGACACCAGAGTTTTCAACAGCGGCAGAGCCTCGCTGCAGTTCGAGAACTTCGGCAATTACGAGCACGGCCACGCACGTCTCATGCAGGAAGTGAAGGTCGATCCGCACCGGTGCTATCGAATAAGCTGTATGGTCAGGACCGAATCACTTCAGCCGGAAGGGGCATTTCGCATCATGGTTTTGAGTCAGGACGGACGCAACATCGCCCCCTTTGACCCGAGAGTCCCGTCGACGTCCGACTGGCGCCAGGTCACGATGGGTTTCAACAGTCTTGGCTGCGACAGAGTCAGAATCTATCTCGGCGCCTGGGGTGGGCAATCGGGCCGGTTCTGGATCGACGAGCTGAGAGTCGAAGAGGTCGGACTGCTGAACGTCCTGAGACGTCCCGGCACACCTGTGACGGTACAGGATGAGCAGACGGGCCTGGTCTATAAAGAGAACAAAGATTACGCTGCGATAGCGGACCCGCAGTTGAGCTTTCGGTTCGACCATGAGCCCGTCGCGATCGAGATACCGCCGGGCAGCAAAATCAGAAACGGCCAGCGTCTGAAGGTCAGCTACTATCATGGCATGGCAATCAACAGAGGGCAGGTGACAGTCTGCATGTCCGAGCCAAAAGTCTATGAAATCTGGGACAAACAAATCAGGCTCCTGCACGAAATTCTCGCGCCGAGCAGGTATCTGCTGAGCATGGACGAGATCAGGGCCGGCGGCGCGTGCCAGGCGTGCAAAAAACGCAACATGACGATGGCCCAGATACTCGGCGACTGCATTACCGAACAGGTTCGGATCGTCCGCAATGTCAATCCGGAGGCCGAAGTTCTCGTATGGTCCGACATGCTCGACCCGAGCCACAATGCTCATGCCGATTATTATCTGGTAGACGGCGACTTTACAGGATCATGGAACTACGCCCCCGAAGACCTGGTGATTGTCTGCTGGTATTACGAGAAGCGAGCTGAGAGCCTCGCGTTCTTTTCTTCGCTGGGCTTCAGGACCATGGCAGGCGCTTATTACGATGGCGATACCCTGGACAATCCCAGCGGATGGCTCGACGTCCTGGAGGCCACGCCCGGGGCCAGCGGAATTATGTACACGACCTGGCGGAACAAATACGACCTTCTGGCGCCATTCGGGAATCTTGTGACCACCCGGGGCAGTTTGAAATAAGATAAGTAGCGGGATATCATTTTAATACGCCCGACAAGAATTCATTAAGGAGCTGTTACGATGAAAAAGTTCATTTTCTTTCTGATTGGCGTTTTCTGCTGCACGACTGTCCTGCAAGCTGCCGGCGACGGATTTGTGCCGCTGTTTAACGGCAGGAATCTCGACGGCTGGGTGAACGTCAATTGCGCGCCGGAGACGTGGACGGTGCGGGACGGGACAATCATCTGTACGGGAATTCCGACCGGCGTGCTGAGAACCGAAAAGCATTACGAAAACTACGTGCTGGAGCTGGAATGGCGCCACATGAAAAAGGGCGGCAACGCAGGCCTGTTCATCCACTCCGATCCCGTGACCGCCGTGGGCCAGCCGTTCACACGCTCGATCGAATTGCAGATCATGGACGGCAACGCGGGTGACATGTTCTCCATTCACGGCGCGACGATGACGCCGGACAAGCCCCATGCAAAAGGCTGGGTACGTTCGTTTCCCTCCGAGGACCGGATGAACCCAACCGGCCAATGGAACCATTATCGCGTCGAGAGCCGAAACGGAACGGCCAGCCTCGCGGTCAACGGTAAAATTGTCACTCGGGGCTACCATCTGAATCCGCGCAAAGGGTACATCTGCCTCGAATCCGAGGGCAGCGAAATTCACTTCCGCAACATTCGCATTTGCGAGCTGCCCGGCACAAATCCGACGGCGGACGTTGTCGCACAGAAGGATCAGGGCTTCCGATGCCTGTACAATGGGCTGGACCTTCGTGGCTTCAAGCAAGTCCCCGGCAACGAAGGCCACTGGCAGGCGAAGAACTGGACTCTCGACTACGACGGCAAGAGTCAGGCCGAGGACAAGAACCTCTGGACCGAGCAGGAGTTCGGCAATTTCATTCTCATCGTCGATTGGCGGCTGCCGGACAAGCCAACAATTGAGAATGTCCCCGTGGTTTTGCCGGATGGTTCCGAGGCCACCGACGCCGACGGCAAACCATTGACAGTCGCCGTGATGGACGCCGGCGACAGCGGCATTTACCTGCGCGGCAACTCAAAGAGCCAGATCAATATCTGGAACTGGCCCGTCGGTTCCGGCGAAATCTGGGGTTACCGCAGAGATATGAACATGCCGCCCGAAGTGCGAAGCGGCGCAACGCCGATTCTCAACGCGGACAATCCGGTCGGACGATGGAACCGCTTTGAAATCACCGCTATCGGCGACAAAGTCACCATCGTGCTCAATGGAAAAACGGTCATCCGCGAAGCCCGGCTTCCAGGACTGCCCGAACGCGGCCCCATCGCCCTGCAGCATCACGGCGACCACGTCCAGTTCGCCAATATTTATATAAAGGAGCTGGACTGACGTCCAGTCCGGCAGGAAGGAGTTATGTACCTATGGCACAATATCAATCACGGCGTGATTTTCTAAAGCACAGTGGTTTGGCCCTTGCAGGAGCCATGGCGGTTTCGCGAAGCGCGATCGCGGTCAATACCGCCCCAAAGAAAATTCGCATCGGTGTAGTCGGAGGCGGATTCGGCACTTCTTTTCAATGGCACGAACATCCGGACTGCGAGGTCCGTGCCGTCAGTGACCTTCGCGAGGACCGGCGCAAGGGATTAATGAAGGTCTATAATTGCCCGAAAGCCTACAACTCGCTCGAAGAGCTGGTGCTCGCCAAAGACATCGACGCTGTCGCAATATTTACCGATGGTCCGCTTCACGTGCAGCACACCGTCGAGGCGATGAAAAACGGCAAGCACGTGATATCCGCCGTGCCCGCCGCCTGGGCAACGATCGAGCAGGCCGAACTGCTGCTGGACACGGTAAAAAAGTACGGCCTGACTTACATGATGGCTGAGACCGGATATTATCAACAGTCCACAATCTCGGCCCGCAAATTCTACGAGCAGGGCAAGTTCGGTTCGCTCTACTACTGCGAGGCCGAGTACCAGCACCCCGGGCTGGAAGTACTCTATTTCCGGAACGGCAAGCGAACCTGGCGATACGGCGTGGCGCCCATGCACTACCCCACGCACTGTACCAGCCAGCTTGTCGGCGTCACCGGCGAGCGCCTGACCGAAGCGGTCTGTCACGGCTGGGGCGACGACAGCCAGGTCCTTAAGGACAACGCATACGGCAATCCTTTCTGGAACGAATCGACTATGTTCAGGACCAACCGCGCCAACGCCTTCCGCGTCAATATCTGGTGGAAAGGCGCCCATCGCGGCTGCGAGCGGGCGCAGTGGATAGGCGACAAGATGAGCTTTTACGCTCCCCATCCCAACGGTGTCGGCCCGGTGATTGTCCGCTCGGCAGAACAAATCGAAAAGGACGATGCCGGTTTCGAGCGAAAGGTGCCGAAGTTCGAGCAGTACGAGCAGCCAGAATGGTGGAAGACGGACATGCTGCCCGAGCCGCTTCGTCATAACAGCGGGCACGAAGGCTCGCACACGTTCTTAACGCACGAATTCGTCGACGCCTTAATCCACAACCGCCGGCCGGCGGTAGACGTGTACGAATCTCTTGCGTATACTATCCCCGGTATTGTAGCTCATCAGTCAGCGTTGAAAAAAGGAGAATCGATGAAGATTCCTCAATACGTCTGAGTAACCTTATTTTTTTTGGAGATGTCACTATGAAGCGCAACATTATTTTAATCGCCCTGCTGGCCATGTTCCTGATACCTTCACTCGATGCTCAGGCCCAGCAAAAAGTCTTTCGCATCGGCATGATCGGCCTGGACACATCCCACGTGACGGCCTTTACAAAGTTCATCAACGACCCGGCAAAGGATTATGGCTGCAAAGTCGTCGCCGGTTATCCGGGCGGTTCACCGGACATACCCTCCTCAGCCGACCGTGTTGACAAATTCACCGAAGAGCTTCGCGATAAGTACGGCGTGGAAATCGTCGATTCGATTGAAGAGCTTTGCCGGAAAGTCGACGGCGTGCTGCTGGAAAGCGTCGACGGCAGGCCCCACCTCAAGCAGGCCAGGCCCGTAATTGCGGCAAAAAAGCCTCTCTTTATAGACAAACCCATGGCGGGAAATCTGGCGGATGTGCTTGAGATATTCCGGCTCGCCAGGGAAAACAATGTCCCCTGCTGGTCGAGCTCGTCCCTGCGTTATTTTCCCGCTATTGTCGAAATGAAACAGAAGGAAGAAATCGGCGAGGTGCTTGGGTGCGATGTGTTCAGCCCCTGCAGTATCGAAGAGCATCACCCCGACCTGTATTGGTACGGTGTGCACGGCGTCGAAATGCTCTTTACCGTCATGGGGACCGGCTGCCAAAGCGTCCGGCGAGTACAAACCCCAAGCTCCGAGTTCGTCGTGGGTATATGGCAAGACGGGCGAATCGGCACATACCGAGGTTTGAAAACAGGCAAGAGCAGCTATGGTGTCACGATCTTTGGCAGCAAGAGCATTATCGAAGGCGGCAAATACGGCGGCTACGGACCTTTGGTGGACGAAATTATCAAGTTCTTCAAAACCGGAAAGGTCCCCGTGCCGCAGGAAGAGACGATTGAGATATTCGCCTTTATGTCCGCCGCCGACGAATCCAAAGAAAAAGGCGGAGCCGCCGTCTCACTGGCAGAGACCATCGAAAAAGCAAAGAGGCAAGGTAGGGTGCGATGAATCGCACCACATAAATCCTGCGCAATTGGTGCGATATATCGCACCCTACATACTGATTGTGGAAGGAGAATTTATATGGTGACTTCATGGAAAAGATTTATCCTGTTGTTTGTTGTTATGCCGTATTGCACATCCAATGCAATCGCGGAAAAGCTTTTAGTCAGTAACGATGCGATTTCAGTCACGGTCGAAACGGACGACGGGACAATGTCAGTGACCGACAAACGAACCGGACAGGCGTGGCGGCAAAAAGCACTCGTCAAAGGCAAAGTGACGGACGCTTCGCAAACAGCAGATGGCATCGAGATGACCTGGCGTCAGCCCGGATTGAATCTCGACGTTCGGATAAAACTCCACCTGGACGCAAACAGGCCGGAATTCACGGTAGAACTTTCGGCCAAAGGCAGCCTAACATCGGCGCTAAGTTTTCCGCATCCGTTTGTCACCGAGCCAGGGACGTACTTAGTCGTCCCGATGAACGAGGGGATCTCTTACCCGGTTGATGACGAGTCGATTAAACCAAGGTGGCTCGTTTCCTACGGTGGACACGGGATTTGCATGGCCTTCTGGGGCGTGACAGACAGTCAGCGTGGACAGATGACAGTTATCGAAACACCCGATGACGCTGCCATTTACATACAGCAGACCGATGGAAAATTGTGTATTGAGCCGAAGTGGGAATCACAAAAAGGAAACTTCGGGTACACCAGAAAACTACGCTATGTCTTCTTCAACGAAGGCGGACACGTCGCGATGTGCAAACGTTATCGCCAGCACACAAAGCAAACCGGCAAGCTCAAGACGCTTGAGGAAAAGCGGCGTGAGAATCCGAATGTTGATCTGCTGATCGGAGCGGTGAACGTCTGGTGCTGGGAAAAAGATGCCCTTACAATCGTCCGGGAAATGAGGGGTCTCGGCATAAACCGTATCCTCTGGAGCAATCGTAAGCCGCCGGAAGTTATAAAAGCGATGAACGAGATGGATGGTGTCCTGACGAGCCGTTACGACATATATCAGGATTTGATGGATCCGCAGATAGTCAAAGACAAGCTCCGCGGACAGCATCCGGACTGGACCCAGGCCGGCTGGCCGGACGATATCATGCTCGATCCCAAGGGCGAGCCGCGTCAAGGCTGGCGCGTCAGAGGCAAAGACGGGCAGATGTACCCATGCGGCGTATTGTGCGACAGGCAGGCGATTAAACATGCCGAACAGCGAGTCCCCGCCGAATTGAAAACGCATCCATACCGCTGCCGCTTTATCGATACGACGACCGCCTCGCCCTGGCGCGAATGCTACCACCCGGAGCACCCGATGACCCGCAGTGACAGCAGGCACTGGAAAATGGAACTGCTGCGTTACATGTCGGAGAAGGCAAGGATGGTCACAGGCAGCGAGACGGGACACGATGCCGCGGTGCCATACGTGCACTACTTCGAGGGCATGCTCAGCCTTGGGCCTTATCGCGTCCCAGATGCAGGACGAAATATGAGAAAGATCTGGGACGAGGTTCCCGAGCAGGTGGCCAAATTCCAAGTGGGGCACAAATACAGGCTGCCGCTCTGGGAGCTGGTCTATCACGACTGTGTCGTCTCACAGTGGTACTGGGGCGATTACAATAACAAGCTGCCGGCGCTTTGGCAGAAACGCGACCTTTTCAATATCCTGTACGGCACAGCCCCGATGTTCATGTTCGATAGCCAGTTGTGGGAGCAGAACAAGGAACGTTTTGCTCGAAGCTATAAGAATATCAGCGAGGTCACCCGCTCCGTCGGCTACGCCGAAATGACCGACCATAGCTTCCTGACGCCCGACAGGAATGTCCAGCAAACGACTTTCGCCAACGGCGTTACCGTTACGGTCAACTTCGGCGCAAAACCTTACCGCTCCCCCGACGGCAAAGAAATTGAATCTATGGGCTACCGTGTTTCCGGGATGTAGAAATTTTACATTACTCAAAATGACCAGTTCGCGATGTCATCCCTGCGAAGTATGTGTTTAGCCGAGGACAAGCCATCCCCATCCCGATAAACGACAATCGGGATGAGGCTGCCACCCATTGTGTCGCTGGCATCTTGCCCGCGATTGGAGAGTAAGACGCCCTCGACACGTTGGCCAACGGCATTGCGGGGCTCAAGTCAATTCCCCGAGCCACTGATTCGCGGACATTCATGCTGTCTCTATCAAAACGCAATGACTCCGGGTGACAAAGGCCATGCCGGCACTCGTAGGGTGGGCAAATTCCATTTTTGCCCACGCGGTTTATTGTGTAGCGCCCTTGTTTTGCCATTCGTAAATCGACGGCACAGTGTCGCGGGCTTCCAGCCCGCGATTCGAGGGCGGGACGCCCTCGACACGT